>JAJZUN010000021.1 GCA_021848555.1 Pseudomonadota bacterium
CCGTGAACTCGGGCTTGTTGAGCTGATGCGGCGAGACATTGACGGACACCCGCAACGCACCCCAGCCCCGTGCATGCCATTGCGCGAGCTGCCGGCTCGCCTCATGCACGACCCAGGCGCCGACTTCCCCGATGAGTGCGGTCTGCTCCAGCACGGGGATGAATACCCCGGGAGGCACGATTCCCCGCTCGGGGTGCCGCCAGCGCAGCAAGGCTTCGGCACCGGTGATGATCCCGCTCCTTAGATCCACACGCGGCTGGTAATGCAGGACGAACTCCTGCTTTTCTACGGCGCGGTAGAGTCCGGATTCGATCGTAAGGCGCTCGGTCGCCGCCGCGTGCGCCTGTGGAGAGTAGAAATGGAACGTATTCTTTCCGGCCGCCTTGGCCGTATCGAGCGCGAGCCCCGCATTGACGAGCAGCGCATCCGCGCCCGGCGCGTCGTCCGGCCCGACGCTGATCCCGACGCTCGCGGTAAGGTGCAGATCGCGTTGCGCAACGGCCAGGGGCTGCGCCACCGTCCCAAGCAGTTTGCGCGCGACCGCGGCAATGTCGTTCGGAGAGGTAACGTCATCCAGCAGCACGCCGAACTCGTCTCCGGCTATGCGCGCGACTGTATCATCGGGCCGCACGGCCCGCGCCAGCCGGCCGGCGATCGCCATCAGCGTTTGGTCGCCGGCTGCGTGCCCGAGCGCGTCGTTGATCGTCTGGAAGCGGTCCAGATCAAAGTACAGCACCCCCACATGCCGCGCATGGCGCGCCGCTCGCACCAGGGCGCGCTCCGTCTGATCGACGAAGAGCGATCGATTCGCCAGCCCGGTCAATGCGTCGTGCTGCGTCAGATAGGCCAGTCGTTCTTCGGCCGCGACCCGCTCGCTGATATCGGTGATAAAGCCCAGCACCGCCGGCGCGTCCTTCCAGCGGGTCGGCGCGACGTTCGCCTCGACCCATTTGGTCTGATCGTCCCTGGTCAACATACGCACGACCGAAATCCCGGCGACCTCCTCTCCCTGGATGCGCCTGCGGTTGCGGTCTTCGACCGAAGGCCGGTCTTCGCTGTGTATAAGATCCAAGAAATTCCGCCCGACGAGTGCCTCGCGGGGGTAGCCCAGCATGCCCGCCAGTCTTGGATTGACGAATTCAACTGTCCCGTCCTGCACAACCAACACGCCCTCGTTGGCGCTTTCGACAAGCAGGCGATACTTTTCCTCCTCGGCATGCAGTGCCGCCTCGCGCTGTTCGATCGATGCCGCCATGTCGTCGAACGCGCGCGCCAACTGGCCGAACTCACCGGCCTGATGAGGCAATCCGGTGCGCGCCGAAAGGTTTCCCTGGCGCAGTCGGTCCGCCGCGAACGCCAGGCGGTTCACCGTGCGTACGATCAGGACAGATCCAAGCAGCCACGTGGCCGCGACGGTGATCAACACCACGATCCCGCCCAGAGTGAGGTTCAAGGCGAGCATCTGCTTGACCTGACTCAGGACCGAGTCTTCCGGGATGTCCAGGATCACCTCGGCGGCCCGATCTCCCTCGCTATCGCGGAGGGAGGCGAATGCATACAGTCGCCCCGTGCCGCTGCGCGTGACCTTGCGGGCAGTTCCCCGGCCCTTGTCAAGGGCGGTCCGGAGGACGGATTCGTTGGGGAATCGCTTGCCGACCCAATCCCCATCATCCGGTTGCCGCATGAAGATGCGCCCGGTCATATCGACCTTGGTCAATATCGCGCCCGGCGGGAGGTCTTCTCGGACATTGATCTCTTGTTGATTGAACCAGTCCAGAGAGATCGATGCGAATAGAACGCGCTCCACGCGCGCATTCGCGTCAACCATCGGGTAGGCGATGACCAGAACAGGTTTGTGCACGATGCCGCCGATCTGGTAGTCGCCGATCGAGAACGACCGCGTTTCGAGCGCGCGCCGAAAGTAGGCGCGGTCAGAAAAATTCAACCTTTCTGATGTGGGAATCGCGCTGCAGTACAAATCGCCGTTGGGGTCGATCACCCCAAAGTTTGCATACCGGAGGTACTGCGTCTGCAGTTGGGCCAGGGATGCGGCGCATCGCTCCGGAGGCCCGCGCCAGATATGCGGCATTTGCCCGAGGGCGACGAGCATCTCGCGGCCCGCCGCGATCAGGTTCCGTTCTTCACGAGCGATAATACGAACGGACTGCCGGATATAGCGAAGCGCTTCTTCTTCCTGTAGGGCGTGCTGTTGTTGATAGGTATAGAGCAGCAACGCCAGCAGAGGGATTGTCGCCAGCGCAATCACCAATACGAGCTTTGCGCGGATGCCGGTCAACATCTAGTCCCTCCCCCGCTGGCACAAGCGACGCGCCTGTGCCGTTCGAAGGCGTTGGATTCGTTCCGCGGCGCCATCCCTCACCCAGTCCACGGCATAAGCGGCATCCTTGAGGGCGACGGATATCGCCTCACCGATCATGGGATCGTCTTCGACCAGCAGGATGCGCATCATCATTCCCGCATTCTTGAAAGGTTCACTATATCACCGCACCTCTTTCAGGCGTTCCACCCCGGCTCCTGAGCAGGGAAGTCAGTTGATTTCGTTCTGGCGTTGTTCGATCACGTCTTTCCGCGTGGCACTCAGGTAGAGTACCAGGCTCAGTATGGTCGCGAGGAAAATGACACTCGTGGCCGTGGCGCCCAGGCCGATTCCGCCGTTGGCGACGGGTTGCGACAGACTGTCGCCCAAGGATGCGCCGAGCGGCCGCGTCAGGATGTAGGCAATCCAGAACGCCAGAACCGCATTGGCCTTGAACACGTAATAGGCGATGGTTGTGACCGCGATCAGCGCGCCGAACGCCAGCACCGAGTTGGCATAGCCGAGCTTCAAGCCTTCCGCGGCAAGATCCCCCGCGGCCGTGCCCAGGGCGAAGGTGAACAGAATGGCGGCCCAGTAGAACAGCTCGCGCTTGGTCGTGAAAATGGAGTGTATCGACAGCGTCTGCTCGCTCGCGTACCAGAGGGCAAAGGTCGCCGCCAAGGCGAGGCCGAAGGCGATGGTGGTCGTTTCGAGGGCGACGCCGAAGTTGTCCACCAGGTTGTCGGTAATCAGCGTTCCGACGATGCTGATCAGCACCACCACCACCCAATAGCGCCAGGGCACGTATTTCCGGGCGCGCATCTGAAAGAACAGGAAGACCGCCAGCAGCGCACTCATCACGATCGAGGTGCCGGTCAGTCCGAAATGCATATCAGCGTTGAGAAAGTCCGCGGCCGTCTCGCCGACGGTCGTGGCCATGATTTTGATGATCCAGAAGTAGAGCGTGACTTCGGGAACCTTGTTCAGCATCCGCATCGTGTTGTCGCGCGTAAACAGTTTCATTGGAATTCTCCCGCGGGTTGCAACTGGAGCCTGTTTGGTTTCAGGAAAATAGCCGGGGCAGCGGCGCCGCCCCGGCATGCCATCGGCCGGGCCGATCAATCGGCCTGGTCGCGGTCATCGTCGTGTTCGGCCTTGTCCTCGGTTGCGGCGATGACTTTGCCGCTGGCCGAGTCGACCTTCACGTCCATGACCTTCGCGCCATTCACCACTTCGACGTCGTAGACCCACTGGCCTTTGTGCTTCTCGTACTCGGCACGCGCAGCCTTGCCGCCGACATGCTGCTCGGCGGCAGTTACAGCTTGCGTCATGCCGATCTTCGCGCCTGCAATGGACAGCGCATCGTTCTCCTCGGATTTGGCCGCGTAGGCGCTGCTGATGGCGGCCGCAGTAAGCACGCCAAGTACTGCAAGATAGAATTTGCGTTTCATGATGATCGCTCCTTACAAGTCACGCGGATATTCGCGTTTTGTGAAGATAGCGATCAAGAATTAGCGGAGAGTTAGCGGAGCCGGTGGGTAATGAAGTCTGATAGACTTTTGTCATCATGAGCCGCCTCCAGTCCGGCTCCCCGCACACGGCGACCGATTTCAAGCAGGCTTCTCCCCAGCAATGACGCTCTGGTTCGTATTCCCTTTGGCATTCCTCGCCGGAATCCTGTTCAACTTCAACCCTTCCTGCGGTAGCGGCACGCTGCTGTGGACAAGCACGCAAACAGAGCCGTCGAAGAGGGCGATGCTCGTTGCCATTCGCGTTGGCGTCATGGCTCTGGTCGGAGCGCTGGCGGGCTTCTTCGGAACCGCCTTGCGCATGCCCTGGGGCATTCTGCTGATCCTCGCGGCGATGTATCTGCTGTACACGACCGTTCAGCAGGCAGGCTCGCGTGGCGGCGTTTGCGCCTTGCCCGCAAGATCGAGCGCGCTTCCGTGGCTGCTCGCCATCGTGCCGCCCCCCAGCGGATACATCGGGCTGGCGCTTTTCTACGGCGGTTTCAATGCGCCGTCTGTGACGGAGGGCGCATTGACGCTCACTTTGGTCGGGCTGGGCCTTACGCTGCCGGTGTGGCTGATGATCTTCAAGCCCGAATGGGGCGCCGCTTGGCAGCGCCGTTTCGCCGACAATCCGCGCTTGCGCCGCGCGCAGATCGCGTTTCAATTTGCCGGCGCCGCCATCCTGACCGCCGTCGGCTTGGCGTTCATCTTTTTGCGTGGCTTCCACCGGCCGCTGCTGGAACTCATCGGCTGAAAGCGCTCTGGCGCGAAGGTGTTGGCCGACAACGACAAGGGGTTTGCCAAGGGTTACCTGCAGATGCCTGTCGGAGAGATCCGATTTGCTGATTTACTGCCAGGGAAGTGGTGCACGACAAGCCGGGACACTCGCCGCCGGCGGAGTGCCCGTTACATTTGTACCAAAATGCCTCGGCGTATCCTCGGCAGGCGGCCATACTTCCCAATAACGGCGCATTTCCAGATAGGTAAACGATGCAGTCCAGCTGATCATCAGCAGTCCGGTCAGCGCTTCAATCCCCGTGACCATGCGCAGGCTGCCGGTGGGATAGATGTCGCCTATGCCCAGGCTGGTATAGGTTTCGATGGAATAATAGAAGAAGCTCGAGAAGGCGTCTTTGAACGGGCCGCCGAAGCTGCCCAATCCGAAAGTGTCGCGAAGTAGATGATAGGCCGCGGCAAACAGCGTGATTTGCAGCAGATGACTGATCATTGCTCCGCCCAGGGCTGCAAGGACCTTGGCTCGATTTTCGATTATCGAGGCGCGCGGGAGGAAATCATTGAGCAGTTTCAGGCATTCGTAGTGCAGCAGCGTCGAGGCAGCGCTGAGAATAAGGCTTAACGCAATGGCCGGTATCATAGCTGGTCTATAGCCCGAGATAGCGCCTGGAATCGGCCAGGAAGCTGTCGACCGCTTCGCCGCCGGCCGAGCCCTGTACCTGCTCCCTGGAAAGGCCCGCGGACCGGGCGGTGAAGGCTGCGGTGCCGGCGAGAGCGGTAGCAACGGAAATTACGACTGGGATGAGCGTGCTCATGCCGTTTCTCCCTAAGAAGAAGAGATTACGTCCACGAATCACGATGCCCGGATAGGCGATATCCAAAGGGGCAGCCCCCTTGGATATCGCGGCCGCGTGATCTTAGCCCTGCTTGGCGCCAAGATCGACCGGGACGAAAATCTTCCCGTCGTCGCGCTGGATCAGCAGCGCCATGGTGTTCCCGGACTTCGCCACCAGCGCCCGCAACTGTTCCACCGACTGGACCGGCGTACCGTTCACGGCCAGTACCACGTCGCCGGACTGGATGCCGGCGCGCGCGGCCGGGCCGCTGACTGCTTCGACCACCAATCCCCTGGCGCCGACCTGCTTGCTCTCGTCCGGATTGAGCGGCCGCACCGCCAGTCCGAGACGGCCATGGTCCTGGTTCGGCGTATCGGCCGAAGCCACTTTCGCCGCCTTGAGTTCGCCCACGGTCACGTCGACGTTCTTGAGCGTTCCGTTGCGCGAGATTTCCAGCGTGGCCTTGCTGCCGGGTTTGACGTCCGCAACCTGCGCGGGCAACTCGGAAGAACTCGAGATCGCCTGCCCGTTGAATTTGAGTATCACGTCGCCGGCCTTGATGCCGGCTTTCGCCGCCGGGCTCGAGTCCTCGACTGCGGCAACCAGGGCCCCGCCGGGTCGCTTCAGGCCGAACGAGTCGGCGAGCTGCTGGTTGACTTCCTGTATGGTTACCCCGAGCCGGCCGCGGCTGACCTTGCCGTACTGCTGCAACTGGTCCTTGACCTTGACCGCCAGGTCGATCGGGACTGCAAAGGACAGGCCCTGATAGCCGCCGCTGTGGGTGAAGATCTGCGCATTGATGCCGATCACCTCGCCTTTCATGTTGAACAGGGGACCGCCGGAATTGCCCGGATTGACCGCGACGTCGGTCTGAATGAAGGGAATGTAGGTTCCGTCAGGGAGCGAGCGCGACTTCGCGCTGACGATGCCCGAGGTGACCGAGTTCTCAAACCCGAAGGGCGAGCCGATGGCCAGCACCCATTCGCCTACTTTCTCCGTGCTGCTGCTGCCCAGTTTCACCGTCGGCAGCCCGGTTGCCTTGATCTTGAGCACGGCGACGTCGCTGGGCTTGTCGCTTCCCAGGACCTTGGCGCGGAATTCGCGCCGGTCGGTAAGCTTCACGGTCACCTCGGTTGCGCCGTCGACGACATGCGCATTGGTGAGGATGATGCCGTCGGCGCTGACGATGAAGCCGGAACCCTGGCCATGCTCAGGCGTGGACCCGTGCGGCACGGCGCCGGGGAACTGGCGGAAGAATTGAAAGAACGGGCTGTCCGGATCCATGCCGGAGAACTGTTGTGTGTTTGTGCCGGCCTTGGCCTCGTGCGTCACGCTGATATTGACCACGGCCGGGCCGTTGCGCTCGACGATGCCGGTAAAGTCCGGGAGCAGGGCGCTTGCCGCCGGCGCGGCAGCGACCGCCAGCGGGGCGGTGGCGGCGCTGGCCTCCTGCGGAAACCAGTGGCCGGCGGAAAACGCGCCGGCGCCCACGGCCGAAATGACCGCTGTTGCGATTACGCTTCGGGCTACAACCTTGGTTCTCATCATGCACTCCTTCTGTGGCTTGCCGGGGGATATCCCCGTCATGGCTGCCACTTTGGACGTGCAGACTTAAGGCAGACTTAAACCGAAAGAAAGTTTCGACGGCCTGGCGCAGGCGCCCGCGTGCAGAAAGCCTTAAAACGGCAGGACAATGACGACGATCAGGGCGCGGGCGGCTGACGGAGCTGAAGATCGCTTGCGGCGGCGGCTTGCCGGCCGAGCGGAAACGTGAGCGATACGCGCAAACCCGGACCCGGGGCGCGGTTTTCGAGCTGGATCGAGGCGCCGTGCCGGTCGGCGATGTTGCGCACGATGGCGAGCCCCAGGCCGCTGCCCGACGCCTGTGTGGCCGCGCGCCGGTAGAAGCGGTCGAACACCCGTGCGCGATCCTCCTCCGGGATGCCCGGTCCGGTGTCGGAGATTTCCACGACCGCGGCATGATCGCGCGGCTGCAGAGCGAGATCGACACGACCTCCCGCCGGGGTGTATCGAATCGCGTTGTCGACCAGATTGCCCAGCATGACGCGCAAGGCTTCGAAATCGCCTTCAATCCGGACCGGCGCCGCGTGACTGAGTCCGAGGTCGATGTTCCTTTCGGCTGCCAGGGGTGCGTACTCGGACACCACCAGCCGCGCCAGTTCCGCCAGATCGACCGGCGTATGCGGCTGCGCGGCGACGCCGGGCTCCTGGCGCGCGAGCGTGAGCAGCTGCTGCACCAGATGCGCCGCGCGTGCCTGTCCCTGTTTGAGATTGGCAAAGGCCGCTGCGCGCTCTTCGCCGGTCTGCGCGCGCTCGGCGAGCTGAATCTGCAGCTGCACCGCGGTGAGCGGTGTGCGCAGCTCGTGTGCCGCGTCGGCAACAAAGGCCTTTTGCGACTCGAGCGCGCGCGCCAGCCGCGCCAGCAGTTCGTTCAAGGCCTGCACCAGCGGCCGGATTTCCAGCGGCAGTTGATCCTGGGGCAGGGCGTCGAGCGAGTCCGGCGTGCGCCGGCCCAGCGCCGTTGCGATGCGATCCAGGGGCTGCAATCCGCGGCCGATCGTGAGCCAGATGAAAACGGCGAGCACGGGCAACAGTGCGAGCAGCGGGACCAGCGCGCGCAGCGCCATGCCTGCGGCAAGGTTGCGCCGCAAGCTCATCGGTTGCGCAACCTGAACCACATTGTTCTGCTCCAGCGCGCTGTAGACGCGCCAGCTTCCGTGCGGCGTCTCCACCGTGGAAAAGCCGAGCTCGGCGCGCTGCGGCAGCTTCGACGCCGGGCGCGAGAAATACAGCTCCAGGCCGTTGCGGTCCCAGATCTGGACCACCAGACCATCCTCGGTTTCGAGCTCCTTCGTGCTCGACGGCGGCAGGGGACCGAACGAGTCGTTCGGCAGCGAAGCCGCCATTTGCCGCAGATGGTAGTCGAACAATTCGTTGGCTTCGTCCAGGGTCTGGGTATAGATCCGCGCGCAGGCGGCCAGCACCGCGAGCGCGAGCCCGGTCAACAACCAGAGCAGCAGTTGGCGCCGGATCGAGCTCATGTCTGCTTCGGTACCATGTAGCCCACCCCGCGCACGTTCTGGATGAAATGCGCGCCCAGTTTCCGGCGCAGGGAATGTACGTACACCTCGACCGTATTGCTTTCCACTTCCTGGCCCCAGCCGTAGAGTTTTTCCTCCAGTTGCGCACGGGAATAGACCACGCCGGGCCGCGCCGCGAGCGCGTGCATCACGGCGAACTCCCGCGCCGAGAGTGCAACCGGCTTTCCGGCCAGCGACACTTCGTGCGTCGCCGGATTGATGACCAGGTCGCCCACCTGCAGCACGGGATCGGCGCGGCCGGATTTTCGGCGCAGCAGCGCGCGCACCCGGGCGGCGAGTTCTTCAAGGTCGAAAGGCTTGACCAGATAGTCGTCGGCGCCGGCGTCCAGCCCTTTGACGCGGTCTGCGACTGCGTCGCGCGCGGTCAGAATCAGCACCGGAATCGCGTCCCCGCGCCGGCGCAGCGAGGCAAGCACTTCCAGCCCCGCCTTGCGCGGCAGGCCCAGGTCGAGCAGCAGCGTGTCGTAGGTATTGGCCTCCAGCGCGAGTTCGGCGGCGCGCCCGTCCTGCACCCAGTCGACCGCGAAGCCGTCCTGCTGCAGCCCGGTGCGGACGCTCTCGCCTATCATGGCGTCATCTTCGACCAGCAATAAACGCATGGAAGTCCAGACAGTTTAGACTGCAGCTCTGTTGATCACGGCTGTTTCATTTTCGAGTAAGTCTCGGTGCTGGCGAGAATGACATGCTTCGCCACCGCCTGCTCGCGGTGGATGTTGGCCGCTGCATATTCCGGCGCGCGCATCATGTCGAGAAAGGCCGCGCGCGAAGGGTAGCGTACCAGCACCACGTAGTCCCAGCGGTCGGCCGCGGCGTCGCCGAAAGCCACCGCTTCACCGTCGCCCGCCCAGAGCACCGTGCCGCCGCGCGCCTTGATCAGCGGCATGGTGAGCTCGCTGTAGCGCCTGTAGGCGCCGCGGTCGCGCAGGCGCAACAGATTCACCATCACCACCGGACCTTGGTCCGGCAGGCTGGCGATTAGTTCCGCGTTGATTTCCTTGGGTCCGGCCATGTACGGCTCCTTTTCGCTGGTTTTCGGTATTGTATGCCGGCATGGCGGTACAATTTCCCCCGGACTTCGATGCGCGGCGCGGCATGCCCCTGATGCGGACACTTTTCCTGGCGTTGTTGCTGGTGCTGGCGGGCTGCGCGCCGCTGCCGCAGCGCGCCGGCATTCCGACCGAATGGCAGGCGTCACCGAACTTCAACGAGCGCAAGCCCAACTACGTGATCCTGCATCACACCAGCGACGACACGGTCGAGCGGGCGCTGCGCTCGCTCGCCAACCCCGTGCGCGGGGTCAGCGCGCATTATCTGATCGCGCGCGACGGAAGCATTATTCAGTTGGTCGACGAGCGCGCCCGGGCCTGGCACGCGGGCGAGTCGAAGTGGGGCGCGGATACGGACCTCAATTCGGCCTCGCTCGGCATCGAGCTGGACAACAACGGATACGAGCCTTTCGCCGAGGCCCAGGTCGCCGCCTTGATGCGCCTGCTGGCGGATGTCAAACAGCGCTATCGCATTCCGGCCGCGAATTTCATCGGCCACGCCGATGTCGCACCGCGGCGCAAGACCGATCCCAGCCGCTATTTTCCGTGGAAGGCGCTCGCCGACCGCGGGTTCGGCCTGTGGTGCGATCCGCCGTTTGCGCCGCCGCCGCCGCTCGAAGTCTCGTTGCAACTGCGGGCCCTGGGTTACGACACCGAGGACGCTGCGGCGGCACTGCGGGCCTTCAAACTGCACTTTCTGCCCGACGAGCCGGCAACCGGACTGGATGAGAGCGGCCGCGCGCTGCTTTACTGTTTGTACCGCAAGGCGGCGGGCTGAGACGCGCGCCGCGCGGGGCATGCGGCAAACGTAGGATCGTTACCACGCGGCATCCAGCAATAGCCGCACCGTTGCCGGCCCGTCGATGTTGCGCGGGTTGGTGTGGATCCAGCGATCGTGCATGGATTCCTCGGCGATGCGATCGAGCAGTTCCGCGCCGACGCCGACGTCGCGCAGGGTGCGCGGCAAGCCCAGTTCGCCGATCAGTTCGGCAACCAGCTCGGCCGCAGGCACGTCCGGCCGGCCCAGCGCTTCGCTCACCAGCTTCTGGCGCTCGGCGTTCACCGGGTGGTTGAAGCGCAGGACATGCGGCAGCAGGACGCAGGAGGTGTAGCCGTGCGGCACGCCGGCGGTGCCGCCGAGCACATGCCCGATAGCGTGGCTGGCGCCTTTTTCGACGCCGGCACTGCTGCCGATAATCGACATCCATGCGCCGAGCTGGCAATCCAGGCGCGCCGCCAGGTCTTTCGGGTCCGCCTTGACCGCGCGCAGTCCCCGCGCGAGGAGTCGCAGGGCGTGGAACGAGGTGCCGTCGGAGAATGGCTTGCTGTTGATCGAGCACAGATCCTCGACGGCATGGTCCACCGCCCGGATTCCCGTCGACAGCCACAGCCATTGCGGCGTGTGCACCGTGACGGCCGGATCGAGGATCACGCTGCGCGGCGCTGCCTGCGCATGGATGTAGGATTCTTTCACCTGGCGAACGCTGTCGGTGCAGCCTGCACGGGCCGAGAATTCCCCGGCCGAAAGCGTGGTAGGAACGATGACCGAGGCGACCGAAGGCGGCTTGTAGCCGGGCCGGTCCATGCTGCCGTCGGCGCGCACCGTGACGCGGTAGGCGTCGAGTTCCGCCGGGTCGGTGATGCCGTTGCCGAGACAGATGGCGACCATCTTGGCGGCATCGGTGATCGATCCGCCGCCTACGCCCAGCAGCAGGTCGGCACCGGCGGCGCGCGCGGCGTTCGCCGCCGCTACGACGTCGATGCGCGGGGTGTGTGCGCCTATCCTGGCGCAGACGCCGGCGCAGCGCTCGCCCAGCGCCTCGCGCACGCGCTGGATGGTGTCGGTGCTTCCCGCCAGGGTGCCGCTGGCAAGCACATAGACGCGGCGCTCTGCGCAGAGTTCGAGTTCGCGCCTGAGGGCCAGGATGAAATCCGTGCCGTAGATGACGCGCTTGGTGGCGGGATAGCTGTAGATGCCGTGCTGCATCGCCGCCCCGGTCTAACGGCCTTTGAACTTGGGTGCGCGCTTCTCGGAGAACGCAGTTACCGCCTCGTGCTGGTCCTCGGTGTGCTGCGCCAGCGCCTGCATGGCGGAAGCCATCTCGAGCGCGGTCGCCAGGCTGGCTTGCTGCGAATCGCGCAGCAGGCGCTTGGTCAGGCGCAGCGAATGCACCGGCTGCGCGGCGATGCGCCGGGCGAGAGCGGTCGCTTCCTCCATCAGCTGGTCATCGTCCACCACTTTCGACACCAGGCCGATGCGCAGCGCCTCCTCGGCTTCGACGAAGTCGCCGGTGAAGGTCATTTCGCAGGCCTTGGACATGCCCACGGCCCGCGGCAGGAACCAGGCGCCGCCGTCACCGGACACCAGGCCGACGCGCAGGAAGCTTTCGGCAAAACTGGCGCCGCGCCCGGCGATGCGTATGTCGCACATGGAGGCCAGGTCGCAGCCGGCGCCGACCGCGGCGCCGTTGACCGCGGCGATCGACGGCGCTTCCAGCGCGTACATCGCCAGCGGAATGCGCTGTATGCCCTGCTGGTAGCTGCGGCGGATGTCCACCGGGCTGCCGCCGAACAGGCCGGAGCGGCCTTTCATGTGCTTGACGTTGCCGCCCGAGGAAAATCCCTTGCCGGCGCCGGTGATGATGACGCAGCCTACGGACAGGTCGGCATTGATGCGTTCGGTGCATTCGACCAGCGCTTCGACGATGGCCGGTGAGATGGCGTTGCGCGTCGTCGGTTCATTCAAGGTCAGTACGACGACGCCGCCGTCCTGTTCGTATCGCACCGGGTGATCGTGGCTCATGTCTTGTTGTCCTGTCGGGTTGGGCCGGATGGCGGTTAGAAGAAAGGGGAAGGTCAATCGCCAAGCAAGGTTCGCACGCCGCGGCGCATGGCATCGGCGTAGCGCTGCTCGTTGACTATCAGGCGGTCGCTCAAGCCGGCCAGGCCGATCACCAGCGCCCTGTCCTGCGCTCGCGTCGGCAGCGGCATGGCGATCGACCCGGCGCGCGGCGTTACATGGTTAAGCGACATGGCGTAGCCGTTCGCCCGGTCTATGGCTGCCTGCTCGACCAGGAGCGGGATGTCCAGCGGCGCTGGCGCGTCCGCGCTTGCATTGTGCTTACGCGCAAGCTTGCGGATGGTGGTCGGATCCATCTGGCTGAGGAGGGCGCGTCCGGTTCCGGATATGAACAGGGGGCGCAGGGTTCCGATGTGCAAATGCATGCGCAGCGTATTGGTGCCCTGGATCACGCGGAGGTATTGCGAATGCAGGCCGTTTTGCGCGGCGAGAACCACGGTCTCGCCGGTTGCGTCGTTGAGACTGCGCATCAGGTCCATGAGCTGGCCGTCTTTGAACAGGTTTTCCTGAATCCAGTCGCCCAACAGCGCAACGCGGGTCGAGGGATAATAGCTGCGCTCGCTGGCGTCGTAGTGCAGATAACCCAGCTTCACCAGGCTGCGCATCAGTACGGAAGTGCTCGAATGCGGCCAAGCGTAATGCTCGGCGACTTCGGCCACTGAAGTCGTGCGCTTCACTTCGTCGAAGAACTCCAGGATGTGAAGCACGCGAGCGGCGGACTTGACTACGTTCTGCTCCATTGCGATCCCCCCCGTTCGTGGCATGGCATGCGTGGATTGCCCCTAGATGTTTGCTGGTAGCCGCCTGCCCCTCTGTTTGAGGAAGCAGTGAACTCAAAGCGCATATATACAACAATACAGCACAAGCAAATTTTATCTTGATCCCCTTGCCGTGCCTAGGCTATATTTCTCACGCCCAGTCGCCTCCGGCCGGCATAATCCCGCCGGAGCTAAGCGATTCAAGGCTACCTATAAGGCCGTGTATTCATGCAAACCAAACGACTGACGACTAAGGAGCGCTACGGCGTCGATTGCCTGGTGGATGCGCAGGTGCATATCTGGCCGCCGAATACCGACGCGACACCGTGGCCTAAGGACGCGCTGTCGCCGCCGCAAAAGCCCTACCCGATCAGCGCCGAGGCGATGCTGTTTCAGATGGACCTGGCAGGCGTCGATCGCGCGGTCATCGTGCCTCCGTCCTGGGCGGGCGATTCCAATGATTTCGCCCTGGATGCGGTACGCCGCTATCCGGACCGCTTCGGGCTGATGGGGCGGTTCAACATCTTCCTGCCGGAGAATCCGGCGGCGATCAAGAACTGGCGCAACACGCCCGGCATGCTGGGTATCCGGCTGTTCATCTTCAGCGACAAGGAGAGAGAGTGGCTGACCACCGGCAAGCTGGCCTGGCTATGGAAGGCGGCGGCGGACGCGGGCCTGCCCTTGACCATGATGACGCCGGCGCTGCCGAATCTGATCGAGGTCTATGAGCGCATACTTGGAGATTATCCCGCGCTCAAGCTGTCTCTCGATCACATGAACCTGTCACCCTTGCGGCCGGCGAGCCTGAGCGAAGACCTGCCCAGGATCATGCGCTTGGCCAAGTACCCCAATTTCGCATTGAAGGCGAGCGGTGTGCCGTCGATGTCTCGTGAGCGCTATCCCTACCGCGACGTGCACGACGCCCTGAAAATGTGCTTTGACAACTTCGGGCCCCGGCGCATGTTCTGGGGCACGGATCTGACGCGTTCGCCTTGCACCTATATGGAGAACGTGACCCTGTTCACCGAAAACCTGCCCTGGCTCGAGGGCGAGGATCTGCAATGGGTCATGGGCCGCGCCGTGTGTGCATGGTACGGATGGGCGCTGCCGGGGGGCTGAGCCTTCCGCGCGCATGAGCGAGGCAGCCGTCGCCCGGTAACGAACGCTTG
>JAJZUN010000761.1 GCA_021848555.1 Pseudomonadota bacterium
GGCTACGAGCGCTGGTCGCGCAATCTCGCCGTCGGCCTGGGCAATGCGACTAGCGGCGCCGCCGCGATCGCCGCGCTGCAAGCGCGCGCCGACGATGCGTCGCCGCTGGTGCGCGAGCATGTCGCCTGGGCCCTGCAGCGCCACGGCATTTGAATTTGATCGATGCCGTCGATATGATTGAGCCATGCGCCTGCACCAGCTCAAGCTCGACTTCATCCCGGAACAGGACCGGCTGCTGCTGCGCGTGAGCACCGACAACCGGCTCGAGGTGCGCCTATGGCTGACGCGGCGCGCGCTGCGCCTGCTGTGGCCGCTGCTGCTGCAGATGCTGCGCTCCGCGCCCGAGGTCGCGCTGCAGAGCAGCCCGCAGGCGCGCGATGCGCTGCTCGGCCTGCAGCACGAGCAGGCGCTGGGCCGGGCCAATTTCGCCGACGCCTTCGAGGAAGCGCCGCGTGAGATGCTGCTCGGCGCCGAGCCGATCCTGGTGGTGCATATCCAGGCGAGGAAGGACGACAAGGGCAACCAGGTGCTCGGACTCATGCCGCAGAGCGGTGCGGGCATACACCTGACGCTGGACAACACGCTGCTGCACTCCCTGTGCAAGCTGCTGCAGGACGCCGTGGCCAAATCGGACTGGGATATCGTGCTGGAACTGCCGACGTTGCTGACGCAGGCGCTTGCCGCCGACGCGGCTGCGCCGAAAACGCTGAACTAGTCCTCGAACGTCTCCAGCTCGGCCTGCAGCGCCAGCCATTCTTCCTCCGCCTTGCCGAGTTCGGCGGCAAGTTTGCCTTCGCGCACGAGTTCGGCCTTGAACTTGTTGGCTTCGGCATAGCTTTCCGGGTCGGCGAGCCATTTGCCCAACAAGGCGCGCTCGCGCTCGAGTTCGGCCATGCGCCGCTCGAGCTTGGCCAGGCGCTGCGCCAGCGGACGCTTTTGCGCATAGCGCCGGTTGCGTGCCTCGGCCTCGTCGCGCTTTTGCTGCTTGCGCGTCGCTGCGGCCGGTCCGGCTGCTGTGCCCCCTCCCTCGCGCTGGCGCAACCAGTCGCGGTAGTCCTCCAGATCGCCTTCGAAAGGCTGCACCGCGCCCTCGGCCACCAGCCACAGACTGTCCGCAGTGGTGCGCAGCAGGTGCCGGTCGTGCGATACCAGCACGATCGCACCTTCGTACTCCTGCAGCGCCAGCGTGAGCGCGTGCCGCATCTCCAGGTCCAGGTGGTTGGTCGGCTCATCCAGCAGCAGCAGGTTCGGCCGCTGCCATACCAGCAGCGCCAGCGCCAGCCGGGCTTTCTCGCCGCCGGAAAACGGCGCAATCGGTTCCAGTGCCATATCGCCGCGGAAATCGAAGCCGCCGAGAAAGTCGCGCAGCTCCTGCTCGCGCGTGCGCGCATCCAGGCGCATCAGATGTCGCAGCGGCGATTCGTCCGGCCGCAGCACCTCGATCTGGTGCTGGGCGAAGTAACCGATCGCGAGGCCCTTGCCTTCCTGGCGCGTGCCCTGCAAGGGCGCGAGCTCGCCGGCCAGCAGCTTGATCAGGGTCGACTTGCCCGCGCCGTTGCGCCCGAGCAATCCGATGCGCCCGCCCGCCGGGATACTGAGCTTGACCGCCGACAGCACCGCGCGCCCGTCGTAGCCCACCGCGGCATCCTCCAGCGTGAGCAGGGGATCGGGACCCGCGAGCGGCTCGCGCATGCGAAAGTCGAACGGCGTATCCACATGCGCCGGCGAGATGATCTCCATGCGCGCCAGCGCCTTCAGCCGGCTCTGCGCCTGGCGCGCCTTGGTGGCCTTGGCGCGAAAGCGCTCGACGTAGGAGTGCAGATGCGCGATCTCGCGCTGCTGTTTCTGGTAGGCCGCCTGCTGCTGCGCCAGCTGCATCGCGCGCTGCTCTTCGAAGGCGGAGTAGTTGCCCGTGTAGAGTTTTGCCCGGCGTTGTTCGATCGCGAGTATGTGGCCGACAGTGCCGTCGAGGAAGTCGCGGTCATGCGATATCGCGAGCAGCGTACCGGGATAATCGCGCAGCCACTGCTCCAGCCAGATCACCGCATCCAGATCGAGGTGGTTGGTCGGTTCATCGAGCAGCAGCAGGTCCGAGCGGCACATGAGCGCACGTGCGAGCTTGAGGCGCATGCGCCAGCCGCCGGAGAAAGCGTCCAGCGCCAGCTCCAGCTCGCTCGCGCCGAAGCCGAGTCCGTGCATCAGGCTGGCGGCACGGCTGCGCGCGGCATAGCCGCCGGCGTGCTCGAATGCTTCGTACAGGCCGGCGAGGCGCTCGCCGTCGTCGTCCTCGTGCGCCTGCGCGAGTTCCTGTTCCAGCGCGCGCAGCGGCGCGTCGCCGTCGATGACGAATTCGATCGCCGCCTGTGCCCCGGCCGGTATGTCCTGCGCCACGTGCGCGATCGCAAGCCGGCCGGGAAGCTCCAGGTCGCCCGCCTCCTGGTGCAGTTCTCCCAGCAGCAGCGCGAACAGGCTCGACTTGCCGCAGCCGTTCGCTCCGACCACGCCTATTTTCTGCCCGGCGTGCAAAGTCAGGTCTATGCCTTCGAGCAGCAGCTTGCTGCCGCGGGCGAGCGTGAGTTGGCGTAGGGTGATCATCGGTTGTCGG
>JAJZUN010000762.1 GCA_021848555.1 Pseudomonadota bacterium
CAATGACCGCGCAGGGAAAATTGTACTCAATCGGAAATTTGCGCAGTCCATGGGGATCAACGAGGGCGACCGCATCCGGGTCGAGAACCGGCGCGGGCGTGTCGTTGAGGGTGTTGCGCATGTCAGTGAGTGCATCCATCCGGAATGTGTTGGCATGGATCATAATGGCGGCAACTGGGCCAAGAGCTTGCCGCCGCGGCGCAAAGGCACCGATACAGGCGTACATGTTGGAACCTTGTTCGATTACGAACTGGAAAATCTGGATGTGATGGATGGTGCTCTTGAAGCCAGCCCGAAGGTCAGGGTCAGCCGGATCGCCGCAGGGGCAAACCAATGACGCGCTGGGGTATGGTCATTGATCTGCAAACCTGCGTGGGCTGTCATTCGTGCTCGGCCGCCTGCAAGGCGACGAACGGCACGCCGCCGGACATCTTCTTCTCACGTGTGCACGAGTTCGAATCCGGGGAATATCCCAATGCGCGGCGAGAGTTCCTGCCGGTGTTGTGCAATCACTGCGAGAATCCGCCCTGCGTGGAAGTCTGCCCGACGGGCGCCAGCTTTCAGCGGGAGGATGGCATCGTCGGTGTCAAGGCCGACATCTGCATCGGCTGTCGCAGCTGCGCTCTCGCCTGTCCCTATGATCACCGCCATTATGTCGAACCCGGCTCGCTGAAGAAGGGGTATTTCGACGGCGATCTCACGCTTTATGAAATGGCCAAATATGATCGCTGGACCGAAGGGACGGTCATCAAGTGCGATTTCTGCATGGACCGCGTGGATCAAGGTCTCAAGCCGGCCTGCGTCGAAACCTGTCCGGCCGAGGCGCGTATTTTCGGCGATCTGGCGGATCCAGAAAGCGATGTGAGCAGGCTGCTGCAGGAAAATGAATCCTTCACGCTGCTGCCGGAAGCGGGCACCAAGCCCTGCGTTCATTACATCAAACCCAGCGCGGGGGAATAAGATGACCCAAAAATACGCGACGGGCGTTCGTTTCGCAGATCATTTCGGCGTCCTGGAAACCTTGAGCTTCTGGGGCGAGGGCGTGGGCGCCGGGCTCTATATTGCCGCAGTGCTCACTGGCACGTGGGTTCTCGAAGCGCTCGGCATCGCCTTCGTGGGAATTGCGGTCTTGGCACTGCTCACCCATCTCGGCAATCCGCAGCGCAGCTGGCGCGCGGTCCGCAAGCTCGGCAATGCCTGGGTCAGCCGCGGCACGCTGCTGATCAGCCTCTTCCTCGGGTTTGCCGCTGCCGGGTTCATCGCCGGGTTTATCGTGCCGGTGGCCGGTTTCGCGCCGCTTTTGAAACTGGCTGCTTTCGTTTGCGCCGTGCCGGTACTCATTTATGCCGGCATGCTGCTGCGCTCGATGCGGTCGATCCGGCTGTGGGGCGGGCCATTTCTCCCATTTGCCTTCGGCACGCAGGCTTTGGCCAGCGGCTTCACCGTGGTCTGGGCCTATGCGGCGTGGTTCGCTCCGGTGCCGCCCGCCTGGCTTCAGTGGGCGGCACTCGCGGCGGTGGTGCTCTGCGCGGCCTTCGCGACGCTGCATGTGACGACGGCCGCAAAGAGCCCGGGCGTGCGGGCGTCGCTGGAACGGCTGCGCTCGGGCGACTTGCGCGGGCTGTTCGTTCTGGGCGGCGGACTTTTCGGCGTCGCTGTTCCGCTCCTGGTGCTTGCCGCGGCGCAAGCGAATCTGGAAGACGGCGCGGCGCTGGCTGCTGTTGCCGCACTTTGCCGTCTCTACGGCGATTTCTCCTATCGCAACGCCATCGTCCGCGCCGGTGCCTACGAGCCGGTCGTTCCGACCGTGCCCAGCGCCCTGTTCCGCAAGTCGGCGGCAACCCAATAAACGATCCCAGGAACAGGAGCTGCCATGTCCAGACCCCTGCGGAACAGCGATGTTGCGCGTTATGACGACACGGCTGATGTCATTATCATCGGCTACGGCATTGCCGGAGCCTGCGCGGCGCTGGAGGCGCGGCGGGCCGGCGCCGACGTACTGGTGATTGAGCGTGCCAGTGCCGGCGGCGGGTCGAGCGCGCTCTCCTCCGGCCTGTTCTATTTCGGCGGCGGCACGGACGTGCAGAAGGCCGCCGGATACGCGGACAGTGCCGAGAATATGTACCGTTTCATAATGGCGAGCATGGGAAGCGAGCAGGCCGATCTCGTCCGCCGCTACTGCGACGACAATGTCGCGCATTTCAACTGGCTGGAGACGCAGGGCGTTCCCTTCGAGCGCAGCTATTTTCCCGGCAAGGCGGTGTTCCTTCTCTCCACCGAAGGGTTGATGAGCACCGGCAATGAAAAGGTCTGGCCTTATCGCGAGATTGCCGCACCGGTGCCACGAGGCCATCAGGTGGCGCGCGAAGGCGAGAGCCCGGGCGGCGGCGCGACGGAACCGCTGCTTGCCCGTTGCGCCGAAGCGGGCGTGCGCGCCAGCTATGATAGCATCGCCACTGCGCTGATCTGCGACGATGCAGGCGCGGTGTGCGGCGTTGCCGCCCGCCAGGCCGGGGTGACGAAGTATTATGCCGCCAACAGAGGCGTCATCATCGCCACCGGCGGCTTCGGGATGAACCGCGAGATGCTGGCGGAGCATTTCCCG
>JAJZUN010000763.1 GCA_021848555.1 Pseudomonadota bacterium
ATCCGGCTTTTGCCATGCCCGCCCCCTGCGCAGCTGATTTTCTTCCGCTAACGCCAGGCTATCCGCCCGGTGGCAAAGACATTTTACGACAATAGCCCTGGCACCTGTATTATTTCCTCTGAACTCGAACTTCTGGGGAGCATGTCATGCCATCACTGCAATCCCGTTTCTGCGTCGCGCTGTTTATCGCCAGCGTTTCGATGAGCGCGTTTGCCGATCCGATGTCGCCGGTCGGCAGCTGGAGCACGATCGACGATAAGACGCACCAGCCCAAGTCCGTGGTGCGCATCACGGAAACCGGCGGCGTGATTTCCGGTATGGTCGAGAAAATTGTCGACCCCGCCAAGCAGGATTCGAAATGCGACGACTGCGCGAACGACGATCCGCGCAAGGGCAAACCGGTAATCGGCATGACCATCCTCACTGGCCTGAAGAAGGAAGGCGGCAACGTGTATGGCGGCGGCCGGATACTCGATCCGAACAACGGCAAGACCTACAACGCCAAGGTGACGGTCATCGACGGCGGGAAGAAGCTCGAAATGCGCGGCTCGATCCTGTTCTTCGGCCGCACCCAGACCTGGATCCGGGTGAACTGAGAACGCCCTGTCGCTTCGGCCGATGCATAGAAATCCCGCGCAAGCCATGCTCAAGGCGGCGCAGCTCGGCTGGGGCGCCGACAGTTCATCGTTCCGGCAGGTGTTCATTTCGCAGCTGCTGCATGACGCTACGGCAGAACAGCAGCGCGCGGTCGACGAAGCACAGCGGCCGACGATCTCCGGCGCCAATGCCGTGCGCTTCATGAAGGAAGTGTTCGAGATCGACACGCGCGATGCGGCGCCGAAGATCCAATGCCCTGCGCTGGTGTTCCATGCGCAAGAGGACCCCCCTGGCGTACCTACGTTACGCTCACCGATCTGGAGGCGGTGTTCCGAAGCCTGAAGTCCGAACTCGGGCTACGCCCCATCTTCCATCACAAGGAGGCGCGCAGCGACGCCCATCTGTTCATCTCGGTGCTCGCCTATCAGTTCGTCCAGATCATCCGCGCGCGGCTCGCCGATCGGGGCATCCATGACAGTTGGGACCGCCTACGCAAGATCCTCCAAGTTCAGCGGCGCGTCACCAGCAGTTTCAAAACGCGTGACGGCCGTACCCTCAACGTGCGCAAAGCCTCCCTGCCCGAATCTGAACTCGCTCCGCTCTATGCCGCGCTGGCCCTGGACCCCAACCCCGGAGGAACGAAAAAACTCATCGCCTGAGCCCGATGACGCGAATGTAGTGCCACTCGCACAATTTGAGCGGCGTAAACCATTGATCGAGCACAATGAGTTTCTACCGATGTTGAAGATGTGCCAAAATGCGCTACTCCGCACAAGGAGCAGCATATTACCCATGGCGACGCTTTCGAACCGATTCACCCGCGGCCTGAACCTGAAGCATCCGATCGTATCCGCGCCGATGGCGTTCGCCGGCGGCGGTGCGCTGGCGGCGGCGGTCAGCCGCGCCGGCGGCCTGGGCCTGATCGGCGGCGGCTATGGCGACCCGGCCTGGATCGAGGAACAGTTCGCTGCGGCCGGAAACGCGCGCGTGGGCATCGGCTTCATCACCTGGTCGCTGCGCAAGTCGCCCTCGCTGCTGACCGACGCGCTGAAACATCGTCCTGCCGCCGTCATGCTGTCCTTTGGCGATCCGCGTCCGTTCGTCGACGAGATCCGCAACGCCGGCGCGAAGCTGATCTGCCAATGCCAGAACATGGAACACGTGGAGGACGCGCTGGACGTCGGGGCCGACGTCGTCATCGCCCAGGGTGCCGAGGCCGGCGGCCACGGCGCGCTGCGCGGCACGCTGAGCTTCGTCCTGGAAGCCGCGAATTTCCTCGCCCGGCATGCTCCCGACACGCTGCTGCTCGCGGCGGGCGGCATCGCCGACGGGCGCGGGCTGGCTGCCGCGCTGATGCTCGGCGCCGACGGCGTCCTGGTCGGCACGCGCCTGTGGGCGGCGCAGGAGGCCCTGGTGAAGGAAGGGCATCGCCAAGCGATCGTCGAAACGAACGGCGACGGCACGCTGCGCACGCGCGTGGCCGACATCGCGCGGCAGATCCCCTGGCCGCGCGGATTCACGGCGCGCATCCGCCGCAACGCGTTCACCGATCGCTGGCACGGCCGCGAAGAGCAGCTCGAACAGAACCTCGCCGTAGAGGGGCCGCGCTATCGCCAGGCCTTCGCCGAGGGCGACCCCGACAACACCGGCGTCTGGTTCGGCGAAGCCGCCGGCCTGATCGAAGCGATCGAACCGGCGGCGCTCATCGTCGAGCGCATGGCGGCCGAAGCGGTGCAGCAGCTCGCGCGCCACGGCGGCGCGACGCTCGCCTGAGCGAATCGGCCTAGAATTCGCTACTTCGGTCGGCGGGTGCGTGCAGGAAACGCGCGCGCCCTTGCCGACGAAACAGTTAGACCGTTCATCGCAAGGAGCAAGTACATGTCCGACCTCGAATCCTTCCGGCGCGAGACGCGCGCCTGGCTGGAGGCCAATTGTCCGGCGGAAATGCGCCGGCCGGTCGCCAGCGAAAGCGACGCCTGCTGGGGCGGCCGCCATTTCAAA
>JAJZUN010000764.1 GCA_021848555.1 Pseudomonadota bacterium
TGGGCCGTAAGCGCTCCAGTACGGCAGCACATTGCTGTTCTGGCTCAGCGCCAGACCGCCGGTGTAATTGTTCGCCGCCGTGTTGCCATAGCCGACGTCGGCATCGATATCGCTGTAGCCGCCGTTTGGGTTGAACTTCGACACCGAGTGATCGGCATCGAGCTCCAGGGTCCAGTTTGCGTTGGCATCCCACAGGACGTTCAGGCCCGTGGTATTGGTGGTGATGTAGTTGATGGCGACGAACGAATTGAAGTCCGTCGGTCCGTTGTAGTTGAAATTTGTGATCGTGCCATTGCCGTCGAGCGTCGCACCCGGGAAGTTGCCGAACCACGTGCTGCGCTGCCAGCGCGTGGTGTGCTCGTCATCCGAGGAGTAGTTGTCATCGAGCGTGACCATCAGGGAGTTGACCGGATGCCACTGCAGCGACACGCGCCCGTCCTTGCGGCGCGAATTGGTGCGCTCGAGGTACATCGCCATGTCCTGCGGATACCACACCGGCACGTTGCTGTTGCCGACCGCACCGCTGCCGACGGCGCCGCAACCGGTATTGCCGAACGCGGTGGTGTAATTGGCCGCGAGGTCCGAACAAGGGAACGAGGTGTTGCCCTTCCAACCAACGATGTCCTGGTGGTGACCGAGGATGTGCGAGTCCATGTAGTCGCCGTCGACCAGGATGCCGAACTTGTTGTGATCGAAGGTGTCGCTCCACAGCGCACCGAAGCTCGGCCGGAAGCCGCCGTCCATGCTGTTGACATTCTCCGAGATCTGCACCTGACTGTGCATGCCCGGATTATCGAACGGGTTGGGGAACTTGACGTTGATGGTCGCGCCGATCGCCCCACCGGACAGAGCCATGTCCGGGGTCTTGTATACGTCGACTTCTCCGACGTACACGGCGCTGAAATCGCTGAAATTGAAGGTCTGGCCGTTACCGGAGGCGATCTGACGCCCCTCGACCAGCACTTTGTTGAACGAACCGCCGAAGCCATCGACCGTGACGCCCTGCACCTGGCCGGTGGCGGTCGGTGCGCCGGTCGCGCTCGCCTGACTGAGACTGCCACGGTTGACCGTGACGCCCGGAATGCGCGAGATGGCCCCACCGATGGTCGCATCGGGGAACTGACCGATCTGCTCGGCGGAGATTGCATCCACCACGCCGATGGAGGCCTTCTTGATCTGCAGCGAGCGCATCAAGGAGCCGCGAATGCCGGTCACGACGATTGGCTGCAGTTCGGTCGCGGAATTCGCCGCCGCCTGGATGGTGGCGCTGCCAGCGGCGTTTTGCACCGGCCCGCTGTTCATGGCGAGCAGACCGGCACCGTTGCGCGCGAGGAGGCCGGTCGAGGCCATGGGCGTCGCCGGCCGACCCCTGCGCTTGATCTTGGCGGCAGCCCCCGAGACCGCCGGCTGATCCTTACCCCTGCCCGCCGAGGCGGTCGCAGCATGCGCCACGCCCTGCGCGGCCAGGGTCATCGACCCCAGCGCAAGCCCCGACAATCCGATTTTGGCGTAGGCCGATCGGCCCAGCGCACCGAACCCGGCGTTCTTCGTGAACGCGCGCTTCGATGCGTTACGCAATGTCTTCCGACTCATTAGATGCCCCCTCTGTCACGAACCAGATGTTGTGAATTGGCAACGACGTCGACAGCTGCCGCGCTGACCCAGTCGGCGACAGCCCTGGAAATCCCGCTCGGCGGTTAGTGGTAGCCCCCTTGGTGTTATGGTACCGCTATCTCACGACCGGCCGAGTATGTTCCTGCGCTTGGCTCGATGTCAACAGGACGGCCACGGCCTACTCAGGGTCCCAGGATGCAGCATTTTCCGCGTCCCTGACCTGCAGACCGGCGGGAACGGCGCGCGCCCGCCCGTCACCAGGGCAGACCATTGGCGGTCCGCACCGCCGCGACCTGATTGCGCCACCAGAGCCATGTGTGCTGTGCTTCGGCTGAGGCTGGCCGGTCCGATCCGTCGCCCTCGCCACAGGCCGCCTCAGACGTTGGTGGTACACCACACCGGAGCAAGCGTCGCCCCGACCTTCATTTTTGACAACGCTGTCATGAGTCATTGATTCTCCTCGAAAAAACCCCGCAGTCAACTCGGCATGGCCCGGCCGACCGCCATGGCATCGCCGGCGACACGCATCTGATAGCGTTATCTTGACCGGGCGCACTTCTGGGCTCTACGCTGCCGAGGTCCGCTTGTCCTTCGCCACGAGGATCCGCATGTCGTCCCGTCCTTGGGCCTGGGCCGCAGCACTCCTGTGGCTGTCCACCGGCGCTGCCGCTCACGCGGCTTCGCCCCCGCATCTGGCTGGCGTGGCCGGACACACCGAACTGCGGGTGCATGGCAGAGCGATGCTGCTGCTCGGCGGGGAACTCGCCAATTCCTCCGCCGGCACGGCCGCGGCGGCCGCACGGGTTCTGCCACCGCTTGCCCGGCGGGGGTTCAACACGGTGCTGATGCCGGTGGCGTGGGGGCAGATCGAGCCGCGTCCGGGACACTTCGATTTTGCGCTGCTGGATCAATGGATCGCGCACGCCCGCGCGCTACGGCTGCATTTAGTCCTGTTGTGGTTCGGCAGCTGGAAGAATGCCCTC
>JAJZUN010000765.1 GCA_021848555.1 Pseudomonadota bacterium
GGCCAGCGTCACCGTGCCGTCGGGCAGTTCGCGCGGCGCGAACCACTGCGCGCGGACTTCGTCCAGCGCCGACGCGTCGTTCTGCACCCAGCGCGCCTGCAGTGCATAGCAGGCGGTATCGTAGTCGTCGTTGACCAGCAGCGGGTGCTCGGCGCGGAACAGCTCCCATTGCTGCGTCTTGCCCAGCACCTTGAGCCAATCCCGGCGCAGCTGCTCGGCGAGCACGCTGCCCTGCTGGCGCGCAAGGAAGGCGCGCACGTCTTCGGCCGGGGTATCTTCGAGGCGCGGGCGCAGCAGCCAGGATTCGAGATAGGGCTCGAGCAGGTTACCCTGGAGTTGCTCGTCGTATCTCGCGACCTTGTCGTAATCGCCCGCGCGTGCCGCGGCGCGCGCGGCGAGGAAGATCTCGCCGTCGGTCAGAGTCTGGGTCTGCGGCGGCAGGGGACGTGCCTGCAGCGCAAGCGGCGTCAGCGCCAAGGCCAGCAGCAGGCCGCGCAGCATCGGTGTTATAGTCCGTTTTAAGGCTAAGCCCATGATGAAACTAGTATAAACGCTCCAAACACCGGATGGATGACGCGCATCAAATATATGCAGCATGCTGAACTGATGGCCTGGCGCAAGCAGTTGCGCACCGAATTGCTCGCGCGCAGGCAGGCTGTGCCCGCAGAGCGGCTGCACGCCTGGCGTTTAGCCATCGACCGGCATTTGCAATTCGGGTTCCCCGGCTTGGCCAAGGGTGTGGTGGCCTTCTGCTGGCCGATCCGCAACGAGTACGATGCACGCCACCTGCTGCGCCGGCTGCGCGAGCAGGGCGCGACTGCGGCGCTGCCGGTCGTGGTCGCACCGAAGTCGCCGCTCATTTTTCGCGAATGGCATCCCGGGGTCGAGCTGGCGCTGGGCAAACTCGACATTCCCTATCCCAAGGCGAGCCCTGAAGTCGCGCCGGATTCGGTGTTGCTGCCGATGAACGGCTTCGATAGCGCGGGCTACCGCCTCGGTTACGGCGGCGGCTTTTTCGACCGCACGCTGGAAGCCTTGAGCGCGCGCAAGCCGCTGGTGATCGGCGTTTCGTTCGAACTCGCCGCGATCGACACCATCCACCCGCAGCCCTGGGACATACCCATGGATTACGTGGTTACCGAGCGCGGCGTATACCGGCACGACGAGGACCGGCTCGAATTCCTCGGCGTGCCGCACGAGCAGCGCGTCGAACTCAGTTCGCCCGTGTGCTACGCCGCCGAAATCGCGCCGGGCTACTTTGGCGAGGATGTCGCGAGCTGATTCCTCAGCCGAGGAACAGCCGGTAGGCCGGATTGCTGCTCTCGTCCCAGCACGGATAGCCCAGATCGCGCAGGAAGCGGCGGAACTGCGGCATCTCTTTCGGCGGCACCTGCATGCCGACCAGCACGCGGCCATAGTCGGCGCCGTGATTGCGGTAATGGAACAGGCTGATGTTCCAGTCGGGGCGCATGCTGTTGAGGAACTTCATCAGCGCGCCCGGGCGCTCCGGGAACTCGAAGCGGTACAGCAGCTCGTCTTTCGCCAGCGGCGCATGTCCGCCAACCAGGTGGCGCACGTGCAGCTTGGCCATTTCGTTGTCGGACAGATCGATGGTCTTCAGGCCGTGGCGGCGCAGGTTGCGGATCAGGCGCACGGTCTCATCGCGATCATGCACGCCCACGCCGACGAACACGTGCGCTTCTTTCGCGCCGGCGATGCGATAGTTGAACTCGGTAACGTTGCGCGCGCCTAGCGTGGCGCAGAATTTCTTGTAGCTCCCGGGGCGCTCGGGAATGGTCACGGCAAGGATCGCCTCGCGGTGCTCGCCCACCTCGGCGCGCTCGGCGACGAAGCGCAGGCGGTCGAAATTGGTGTTGGCGCCGCAGGCCACGGCCACCAGCGTCTGGCCGCGCACGCCTTTTTTCTCCACATAGGCCTTGGCCCCGGCGATCGCCAGCGCGCCGGCCGGCTCGAGTATCGAGCGCGTCTCCTCGAACACGTCCTTGATCGCGGCGCAGGTCTCGTCGGTATCGACCAGGATGATGTCGTCCACGAGCTTGCGGCACAGGCGAAAGGTCTCTTTCCCCACCTGTTTCACCGCGACGCCGTCGGCGAACAGGCCCACCTGGGCCAGGCGCACGCGCCGGCCGGCCGCGAGCGAGCGCGTCATGGCGTCCGAATCCACAGGCTGCACGCCGATGATCCTGATTTCCGGGCGCAGGCGCTTCACATAGGCGGCGATGCCCGAGATCAGGCCGCCGCCGCCGATCGCGACGAAAATCGCGTCGATCGGTTGTTTCGCCTGGCGCAGAATTTCCATGCCTATGGTGCCTTGCCCCGCGATCACGTCCGGGTCGTCGTAAGGATGCACGAACGTGAGCTTGCGCGATTTCTCCAGCTTGAGCGCGTGGCGGTAGGCCTCGTCATAGGAGTCGCCCTGCAGCACCACCTCGGCGCCGCGCGCGAGCACCGCGTCCACCTTGATGCGCGGCGTCGTCACCGGCATCACGATCACCGCCTTGCAGTGCAGGCGCTGCGCCGCCAGCGCCACGCCCTGCGCATGGTTGCCGGCCGAGGCTGCGATGACACCGCG
>JAJZUN010000766.1 GCA_021848555.1 Pseudomonadota bacterium
TGACGAAACTCCACGCGGACGCTTGGGCGGCGCTAGCGGTCCATGCCCCGGGCAGAGTGCTGAGCACAGTCTTGCCGTCGCGGTCCAACTGTTGGTAACTGGCGGGCGTGGCGTTGTTGATGCCGTTGGCGCCGGGGAACAGGCCGTAGAGATTATCGAAGCTCCGGTTTTCGGCGTAGATCACGACCACGGTCTTGATCTTGTCCAGGGTGCTGCTCGCTTCAGCAAGCAGTTTCCTCGTGTCCTCGCCGCTCTTGGCGTCCGCCAAGGCGGTCTGGATTCGCGTCAATCCATCGTCTGTGGCCGCCTTCAGCTTGACATGGTCCGAGTCGTCTGCCGCGAGGGAGTTGTAATCCGAAAGCAGCTTGTCCTGGTTGACGCCCAGCGCTGCCGCAACCTTTGTCTTCGCATCGGCAAAGGACAGATTGTTGATCTCCATTTCAGATACGACGCTGGTCGATTGGACGCTGACAATGCCCGGGGCGTCCTTCGGCGCGCGCAGCACGATCTTGCTGGCTATCGGGGTGGAGGTGTTGGTCGCGGGGTCGAAACGGATCGCGTCGGTGCCGATTTCGGCGACTACCGGCACACCGTTGCCGGACAGGCTGTACTTGCCCTGGTTGTCCGAAATGGTGCTGACTTCGCCCGGGTCGCAGACGCCATTGTCATTCGCGTCCAGGCACACCTTCGCTTTCTGGAAGTAACTGCCTATGACGGCTCCGCTGGTTACGGCAGGACTGCTGGGGCTGCTGCTGCTGCCGCACGCGGCGAGGGTGGCGGCTGCAATAGCCGCGACCAAGAATGAACGTAGGGAATACTCGAGTTTCACGCAAACCTCCGCGGTTAAGGGATCGGAAGCGTGGAATCTAAAGCGGTGAGATGAAGCTAGTGTGACAACCATCCGCGGCGACTATCGAAATATCGCTATCTCAAATAGACGCTACCTGCGCACGGCATCGACTCGGCACGAAGCGCCGCAGGATTCCGTTTGTGTGACACGGAAGTGAAACATTTATTACCGATAATGCGGCGCGGCGGCTATCGTCCAGAGCGCTGGTTTTCGACTTGACCGACGGAGGTTCCCTCAGAATCATGCTGAGTCCATACAAAGGCAAGACCGGCCTGCGCCGCCTGATCAACGCCTGCGGCTATTCAATCAACGGGCTGCGCGCGGCATACCGGCTCGAAGACGCGTTTCGCCAGGAAATCGGACTTGCGGCATTGCTGTTACCTACGGCCTTGCTGCTGCACGTGGACGCAAGCGAACGCGCCCTGCTTCTGGCCAGCGTATTCCTGGTGTTGATCGTCGAGTTGCTCAATTCCGCGATCGAGGCCGCGGTCGATCGCATTTCGCTCGACAACCATGAACTGGCCAAGGTCGCAAAAGACATTGGCAGCGCGGCCGTCATGCTGAGCCTTGCTTGCATGGCCACGATATGGGTCGTGGTGCTGCACGGATGACGGTTTGTCATCGAATATTCAAACAGACGTAATCCAAATGTCACTTGGTGCCTTCAATATGCGGTGCTGTGCAATCCATTGCGCATTCGCCTCACCCCCACGCAGCGCTCCGCATTGCGGTCGTCACGGAGACCTACCCGCCTGAAATCAACGGTGTCGCGCGCACTGTCGGCCTGATGGTCGACGCACTGCTGGCGCGGGGGCACGAAATCGAGCTCGTCCGGCCACGTCAGGCCTGCGACGCTGCCTCCTTGTCCGCGGTATCGGCGCGGGCCTTGCATCAGCGACTCACCAAGGGGTGGCGGCTTCTGAACTATCCGGAATTGCGGATCGGGATCATCAGCCCGGAGCGGCTGGCCCGCGACTGGAGCGCGCGGCCGCCCGATATCGTGCACTTGGTCACCGAAGGCCCGCTCGGGTGGTCCGCGCTTAGGGCTGCACGCAAGCTGGGCATTCCGGTGGTATCGGACTTCCACACCAATTTTCACGACTACAGCCGCCACTATGGTTTCGGCTCGATTGCGGGTCTTGTGACCGGCTATCTGCGCGCGCTGCATAACCGCTGCGATTGCACTATCGTCCCTACGCATGAAATGCGCGACCGTTTGCGCGCGCTTGGATTCAATGCGCTCAACATCGTCCGGCGTGGGATCGATGCGCAGCTTTTCACTCCTGCCAAGCGCAGCGTCGAATTGCGCTACGCATGGCATTGCGACGACACCAGTCTGGTTGCGCTATACGTAGGCCGGCTCGCCGCCGAGAAAAACCTGAGCCTGTTCGTGCAGAGCGTTTGCGCTGCGCGCCACATTCGCCCGGATCTGCGCGTGGTGATCGTCGGGGATGGCCCCATGGGCAAGAGTCTTCGCGCCGAGAACCCGGATTTTGTGTTTGCGGGAGTGCGCACGGGCGAGGATCTCGCGGCGCACTACGCATCCGCCGACCTTTTCGTGTTTCCGAGTCTGAGCGAGACTTTCGGCAATGTCACGATGGAGGCGCTTGCAAGCGGCCTCGCGGTCGTGGCGTTCGACTATGCCGCGGCACGCGAACACATCGTCCACGGGCACAACGGCCTGGTTGCGCCATTCGGGAACGAGATTGCCTTCCGCCGGCAGGTACTGCGCCTCGCCGGTT
>JAJZUN010000767.1 GCA_021848555.1 Pseudomonadota bacterium
GCTCGAGTGGTCGGTGCTCGACTGGAACGAGCCGGCGATTTTCTTTTACGAAACGCTGGGCGCCACCATCATGCACGAGTGGAAACTGGTGCGGGTCACGGGCAGCGCGCTGGAGAAGCTGGCGCAGATGAAGTAGCGGCCCTCGCCGCAACGGGGCGTCTCTGGCACGACCGGTATGCGGAATGCTTCCGCGCGCATACGCCGTGTCCGCCGCGAACTCCTTGATCGGCGCGCACGCCGTCAATCGATCAGCTTGCCGTTCGCGTCGTAAAACGGAAAACGCCCGCCGTAATCGCCGATGAACGTGAGGTGGCTCACCAGGCCCGCGCCTTCGCGCCATTCATGCAGCTCGCACATCGGCGGCTCGAGCACGAAATCGTGGCGGGCGTCGGCCTTCAGATCGAAGACGCAGGAGTGCGACGGGCTCGGCGCGATGCTGGCAGTAACGCCGTACCAGGGTAGATGTATCGGGCGGTGGACGTGGCCGCAGAGTATGCGTATTACCTGCGGTTGGCGCTTGACCAGCGCGCCGAGCGCCTCGCCGTTGTGGCAATTCTGCCAATCCATGTTGGCAAGGCCGGTCAAGAACGGCGGGTGGTGCATGAACAGCGCGGTCGGGCGGTGCGGCGCGCGCTCGAGCCGGGCTTCGAGCCAGGCGAGGCGCTGCGCGCACATTTCACCGCGCGGCTCGCCCGGAACGACCGTATCGAGCCCGATCAGGCGCAGCGGATAATCTTCCAGCACGTAGTGCAGGAACTCGCCGGTCTGCGGCAGATAGGCATGATCGGCAAACGCGCGGCGCAAGGCGCCGCGCTCGTCGTGATTGCCCGGAATGATATAAAGCGGCATGCGCAGCGGCGCCAGGATCTCGCGCAACAGCGCATATTCCTCGGCCCGGCCGAGGTCGACCAGATCCCCCGTGAGGAGCACGATATCGGGGCGCGGATCCAGCGCATTGAGATGCGCGATGCAGTTCGCCAATTTTTCCGCGGAATCGACCTTGCGGTAGGCAAGCCTGCCCGCCGCCTTGATGTGCGTGTCAGTGACCTGTGCAATCAGCATTCTAGTCGCGCAACCGCAGCAGCGCGCCTGGCTCAATGCGCAGACCTACGCTCTGACCGAGGCGAAACTCGCGATGTTCGCTCGTCTCCACCACCACCATCTTGTCGGCTATGCCGCTCACGTGCAGCCGCGTGCGGTCGCCGAGAAAAAATTGCTGCTCCACCACGCCGCGCAACTGCGCTTCAGCTTCGCTCACGATACGCGCGTCATTCGGACGGAACAGAATTTGCATGGCTCCGGTGCCTTCCTGCCCCCATTGGACCCGTCCACCGGGCAGCTCGAGCGCTCCGTCGCGCAGCGTGCCGGTCACGCGGTTCATGGTGCCGATGAAATCGGCAACAAAGGAATTTGCCGGCTTGTAGTAGATCTCGCGCGGGCTGCCCGTCTGTACGATCGCCCCCTTGTTCATTACCGCGACGCGGTCGCCAATAGCCATCGCCTCGCCCTGGTCGTGGGTAACGTAGGCGGCGGTGATGCCGAGCGAATGCAGCAGAACGTCGATCTCTATGCGCAACCGCTCGCGCAACAGCGCATCGAGCGCGGTCAGCGGCTCGTCGAGCAGCAGCACCCGCGGCTGTACGGCGATCGCCCGCGCGAGCGCGACGCGCTGGCGCTGTCCGCCCGAGAGCTGCGTGATGCGGCGTTCGCGCAGTTCCGCGATCTGCATCATCTGCAACATCTCGTCTACTCGCCTCGCGCGCTTATCCGGCGGCACGCCATGGACCTTGAGCCCGTAAGCGATATTGTCCTCGACATTCATGTTCGGAAACAACGCATAGGACTGGAACACCATGCCCACATTGCGCTGTTCGATCGGGAGTTCGGTCACGTCCTCATCGTCGAAATATATACGCCCTCCGCTATCGGGCGACTCGAGCCCTGCGATCACGCGCAGCAGCGTCGTCTTGCCGCAACCGGACGGGCCGAGGAACACCAGGGTTTCGCCTCCCCCCATCTCCAGCGAGCAGCGATCGAGTGCGCGCGTGCCGTTGGCAAAGGTCTTCGCGCAATTCACCAGTCGAATCGACGTCCCGGCCTTTGCGTTCATTCGACTTTCCTTGTCTTGGTTCGCTGCACGCCGTAGCGCTGCAGCGCGATCAGCAGCGGCGTGATCATGATGAAAAAAACCAGCGTATAGGCGCTGCCGATTTCGAGGCGCATCGAAGCGTAGCTGTCGGCGAGCCCGACCGGCAGGGTCATGGTTTCAGGGGTATGCAGCATCCAGGTGAGATTGAATTCCCCGATCGATAGCGTCACCACGGTGAGGGCGCCGGCGATGATGCCAGCGCGCGCGTTGGGAACGATGACCCCGAAAAAACGCCGCCAGAATCCTGCGCCCAGGCTCGCGGCGCTTTCCTCGAGCACGCGGAAATCGAAGGACGAAAGCACCGCGAGCACCGAACGCACCATGAAGGGCAAGGTATAGAGCACGTGGCCAACAAGGATGAACACCCAACTCGTGCGAAAGTCGCGGAAACCGCCGTAGGTGAGAATCAGCGCCAGTGCGATCGCCAGGCCCGGAATCGCT
>JAJZUN010000768.1 GCA_021848555.1 Pseudomonadota bacterium
TCATTGAACTGTCGCAAAAGCTGCGCGCCGCGGGGGCGGGCACGGGCTATCCCTTGCCCGTTACGCTGGAACTGTGCGGCCCTGAATTGCGGGTGGGCTGGAACGGCATCGAGCCTCATACCATCGCGCATCTTGGCGCACCCCCCGGCGATGAGGCTGTGGCGGCGCTGCGCAGCCGTTTGCAGCGTTCTACCGAGAGCGAAGATCCGGCTGTCCTGCTGCGCCGCAATGCGGAAATGGAGCGTTTCCTGGAAGAAAGTCGCGCCCGCACCGAACAGGCGCTGGTCGACATGCAGGCGGCGCTGGCCAGGCGCCAGGCGGAACTGCAGGACTCCATGCGCCAGGCGGAGACCGATGCGCTGACTGGCCTGTACAACCGCCGCGCCTACGATGTCCGCGTCGCCGACGCCTTTCGCGCGGCGGCGGGGCAGGGCGGCGCGATCACGCTGGTGCTGTGCGATCTGGATTATTTCAAGCAGATCAACGACGAGCACGGCCATCAGTACGGCGATACCTATTTATGCCGCATGGCTCAGGCCATGCTCTCCGTTACGCGCCGCCAGGGCGACGCGGCCTTCCGCTTCGGCGGCGACGAATTCGCCATCCTTTATACGTGCGGCAAGGATGTCGCGCTCAAGCGCGCGCTGCAACTGCTGGCGCTCATGAACGGGCGCATCAGCATGGGCATGGCCGGCGTGTCGCCGCAGGAGCCGTGCGGGGGGAATCTCGGCCACTTCATCGGTCGCGCGGACAAGGCCCTGTACGAGGCCAAGGGGCGCGGCCGCGGGCGCGTGGTCGTGGACACCTGCCACGCCGACGGCGCCATCACCTACGACGAATACGATTTTTCGGGAGCCCATGTTGATCCTTGACAGCGCCGCGTGCAAGCTGCTTTTCAGCGACCCTATCCAGAGCGAGAGCGCGGCCATTCTGCTGCGCTCGCGCCTGCTTGCGGCGGCGCGCCGCCTGGGGTTTGCCGACTCGCGCCGGGAGAACATGGCCCTGGTCGCTTCCGAAATGGCCAGCAACCTGATCAAGCATGCGGGGGGTCGCGGCATGCTGCAGATATGGGAGCAGCCCGACGGCATGCTCGACGTGGTTTCCTTCGATTACGGCCCGGGCATGGGCAATCCGCGCCTGGCGCAGGAGGATGGTTTTTCCACCAAAGGTACGCTCGGCAAGGGCTTGGGCAGCATGCAGCGCCTGGCCGACGACTTCGGCATCTTCTCCCAAACGGCCGGCGGCGGCGATCGCTGGCACGGCACGGCGGTGTGGTGCAGATTCCGCCCGCATGCGCGGGTGGCGAAACGGGAGCCCGGCGACGAGGATTTCTGGCAACTGGGACTGTTCGTGCGTTCCCTGTCCAATGATCGCTACAACGGCGATCACGTCTATGTCGACATCCGGCCCGACCGGCTGCGCCTGCTGCACCTGGACGGCTTGGGCCATGGCGAAAGCGCCGAATTGGCCACGGCCCATCTCGACAGATATTTCACGCAGGCGGGCAGCCTCGGGCATCTCCTGGAAACCGTGGATCGCCACCTGCGCAGCAACGCGCGAGGCGCGGTCGCGGTCGCCTGCGAGATCGATGTCGCCACGCGCGAGCTGCGCATGCTCGGGGTGGGCGACATGGCGACTCATCTTTGCGGCAACGGCCAGGTGCAGCACTTCGCCTTTGCTCCCGGGGTGCTCGGGCGCGAGCACAAAAGACCCTGGGAAGACGGCACTGTTCTGGCACGCGGCGCGAGCCTGGTGTCCACCAGCGACGGCATCCGTCGCGGCTGGAGCGAAGAGGCCTTTCCGGGCCTGTACAACCATCATCCGCAGTTGGTGGCCTATGTCATCGGCAATGTTCTGGCGCGCATGACCGACGACCAGTCGGTCTGCGTATTGAGATTGAATTGAACGAGTCGCGCCAAGCGCGCAAAGGAGGCACCGCATGTCCACGAACAAGGTTCCGGCCAACCTGACGCTGATCGAGCAGCTCAAGCTGCAGGTCGGCAACATCTCCGCGCGCATCGAGGCGCAGGGGCGCAATGTGTTCGGTGACAACAATGTCATGAGCACGGATGAAATCACCGATTTCAGCATCGAGTTTCTCGAACTCATGGTCACCTTGCTGGATACGCCGGACCCCCTGGATCATCATCGGCCCGCCTTCCGCGCCCTGCAGACCTTCTTCGGCAACATCTCCAAGCAGATACTGGTGCGCGGCGGGCGCATGGAGGATTTCGTCCGCTACATGCAGTTCCTGCAGCGCTGCTTCATCGAGTCCCTGGGGGCCGATGAGCAGGTGTCGCCGGAAGACATGCGCGCCATCCTGCTACTGCTGTCCAGTGTGTTCAACGAGCTGATGCTGGCCGTGTTCCAGACCTACCTGGAGGAAAAGGAGCGCACCATCGACGCGCAGCAGCGCGAATTGCGCGAAACCTCCACGCCTATCACCGAAATCTGGGATGGCGTGTTGACCTTGCCCATCATCGGCACGCTGGATTCCAGCCGCACGCTTTTGATCATGGAATCGCTCCTCAACCGCATTTCCTCCGAGCGCGCCGATGCCGTCGTGATGGACGTTACCGGGGTGC
>JAJZUN010000769.1 GCA_021848555.1 Pseudomonadota bacterium
CAGCGTCGGCGTGCTCGACATGAAGTCGAAGCTCGAGAGCACTTCGTAGAACGCGATCGCGCGCGCCTCACGGTCGATTTCGTCGACCGCCAGGCCCATCGCCACGCGCATGAAGAAGGCTTGCGGCAGTTCGATGCGGCGGCCGTCCTTGTCGTGCGTGGTGTCGCCTCGGTCAACCAGGAAATAGCGGTCGTACAAGGTCTGCAGCCCGAGGTAGTCGAATTCGAGATCGCGCTCGGGCTTGAGCGCTGCGCCCAGCCGCGCGAGGTCGAACTGGCCCAGGCGTTCGTCGAGCAGTTCCAGCGCGATGCCTTCGCGGATGAACTGCGGGAAATACTCCGGATAACGCTGCGTCATCGCCTCCGCGGCGATGTCCTCGCGCAAGACATCCTTGCGGATGGTGTGCAGCAGCAACCTCGCGGTGGCCTTGGCGTAGCCGGGATCGGACTCGATCAGGGTGCGCGCGGCCAGGATCGCGGCCTTGTACACCTCGGTCATCGGCACGCCGTCGTACAGATTGCGCTGCGTCTCGGCCAGCACCGGCTCGGCGCGCACGTCTTCGCCGAGCCCGGCGCACGCCGAGCGCACCAGGGCTTCGAGCGCGGCAGCATCCAGCGGCCGGCGCACGCCGTCGTCGGTGACGTGCAGCAACGGCCTGGCAGGCGCCGGCGCGCGCCGCTGCGCGCGCTCCTGCGCACGTCGTTCGCGGTACAGCACATAGGCGCGCGCGACTTCGTGATGCCCGCCGCGCATCAACGCGAGTTCTGCGTGATCCTGCACGTCCTCGATATGGAACGTGCCGCCGCCAGGGCGGCTGCGCAGCAGCGCGCGCACCACGGCCTGGGTGAGTTGCCCGACCTGTTCGCGCATCGCCGCCGACGCGGCGCTGGAGCCGCCTTGCACGGCGAGGAAGGCCTTGGTCAGCGCGACCTGGATTTTCGCCGGCTCGAAACCGACCACCGCGCCGTTGCGGCGGATCACCTTGTAGTCCGTGTAGGCGTGCTCCGGTTCGTGCAGCGTCGCCTGAGCTTGCGTTGCGGGGGAGTGGGCGGCTTCGGTGCCTGGAGTCGGGTTCACGCGGTTTCTCCTGTATTCGCGGGGTGCGGACGCCCATCGCGCGTGCTGCGCGTCGGGGGCTCGGAATGCATTGGGGCGTGCCTGGCGACGCGCGCTGTCAATCGGGGCGAAGCATCGTGACGTGCTCCCGCGGGCGGGTTCCGGGAGGGTGGCGAGCAGCGCGCTGCGGAGGCATTGAACACACTATATCTAGCGTATGTGTTCGTTGCAATACCCTATTCCTAGTGCATGCCCGCAGCCCCGCGAAACCCCGGCGCGGGCCCGGGAGGTTCAGCGCGGGTGCGCGCTGAACAGCGCCGCCGGCAGGCCGCTGAGGCTGCGCAGCGCGTGCCAGTCGAAGTGCGGGCCGGGGTCGGTCTTGCGTTGCGGCGCGATGTCGCTGTGACCGACCACGTCGGCGATCGGATAGGCGGCGCACAGCGCCGGCAGCAATCTCGCCAGCGCGGTGTATTGCACGGCCTCGAACGCGCAGTGGTCGCTGCCCTCGAGTTCGATTCCGATGCTGAAGTCGTTGCAGCGCGTGCGCCCGCGGTGCGTCGACGCTCCGGCGTGCCACGCGCGTTGCGCGCACGAGACGTATTGCACGACCTGGCCTTCGCGGCGTACCAGGAAATGCGCCGAGACGCGCAATCCGGCCAGTCCGGCGAATGCCTGATCGGCTCCGGTGTCGAGGCAGCCGAGGAACAGCGCGTCGATGAAAGGCCCGCCGAATCGTCCAGGCGGAAGCGAAATGTTGTGCAGCACGACCAGATCGATGGCGCAGCCCGAAGGTCGCGCATCGCAATGCGGCGAGTCGCGGCGCAGGGCATCGCGCCACCAGCCGGATCTGAACGCGGGCTCAGCGCGCATCGTCGTCGCGGATTCCCAGGCGTTCGATGCGGTAGCGCATCTGGCGCAAGTTCAGTCCCAGAAGCTGGGCGGCCGCGGTGCGGTTGAAACGCGTCCTGCGCAGCGCGTCGAGCAGGATTCCGCGCTCGACCTGGTCCAAATAGGCGGGAAGGTCCAGCGGGAGCTCCGGCGACAACTGCGGGCCGAGCTGCGCGCGTTCGGCCGCGGGCGTCGGGGCGCGGTCGGCCGCGGCGCCCGCGGGTGCGCCGAGATCGTCGGCGCCGATGGTGTCGCTGGCGGCCAGTGCAGCTGCACGCTGCAGCATGTTCTCGAGCTCGCGGACGTTGCCTTGGAAATCGTGTCGGCCCAAAGCGGCGAGTGCCTGCGCGCCCAGGCGCAGCGCGGGGCGCTCCTGGTCGCGGCGGATGCGCGCGAGCAGCGCGTCGGCCAGTTGCGGCAGGTCGTCGAGGCGCTCGCGCAGCGCAGGCAGCGTGACGTCGATGACATTGAGGCGGTAATAGAGATCCTGGCGGAAACTGCCTTCGGCCACGCACCGCGCCAGGTCGCGGTGTGTGGCGCTGACCAGCCGCACGTCGACCGGCGCTTCGGCGGTTTCGCCGATCGCGCGCACCCGCCGCTCCTGCACCGCGCGCAAAAGCTTGGCCTGCATCGCCATCG
>JAJZUN010000770.1 GCA_021848555.1 Pseudomonadota bacterium
GTCCACGGGGGAGAAGAAATGCAGGCCGACGAAGCGCTCCGGATGCTGCGCGGCCTGCGCCAGACCGGTAATCGGCAGGGTCGAGGTGTTGGACGCGAAAATCCCGTCCGCAGCGAGTTTGGGTTCGGCCTCCTTGGTCACCTGCGCCTTCAGTTCGCGCTGCTCGAACACCGCCTCGATGATCAGATCGCAGCCGGCAAGCGCGTCGGCCGCAGCGGCGGGCGTAATCAGGCCCAGCGTCTGCGCTGCGCCCGACTCGTCGGCGCGGCCCTGCTTGATGCGTTTGTCCAAGAGCTTCGCGCTGTAGGCCTTGCCTTTTTCCGCCTGCGCCATGGTCACGTCCTTGAGCACGCAGGGTATGCGGCGCGAGGCATTGGCCCAGGCGATGCCCGCGCCCATCATGCCGGCGCCGAGGATGCCCACCCTGGACGCTTTCCACTTGGGCGCGTCCTTAGGGCGCGAGGCCCCGGACTTGATCGCGTTGAGATTGAAAAAGAACGCGGTGATCATATTGTGCGCGACCTGGCTGGTCATGAGCTTGGCCAGGTAGCGCGACTCGTTGCGCATGGCCGAGTCGAAATCCGTCAGCGTGCCCTCGACCGCGCAAGAGAGGATCGCTTCGGGCGCCGGATACAGGCCGCGCGTCTTCTGTGTCAGCACCGCAGGCGCAGCCACCACCAGCATGCCGGCACCGGGCGCGCGCGCGCCGCCGCCGGGTATCCTGTACTCCTTGCGGTCCCAGGGCTGTTGCGCTTGCGGGTTGGCCGCGATCCAGTCGCGCGCGCGTTGCATCAGCGCCGCACGATCGGCGACCAGCTCGTCGACGAGCTTGAGCGGCAGCGCTTCGGCCGGCCGCAGCAGCTTGCCTTCGGCCAGCAGGGGCAGCGCCGCCTGCAGCCCGAGCAGGCGCACCATCTTGGTCACGCCGCCCCCGCCGGGGAGCAGACCCAGGCTCACTTCGGGGCAGCCGAGCTGGATCTTCTGATCGTCGAGGCAGATGCGCCCGTGCGCGGCAAGGCAGATCTCCCAGCCGCCGCCCAGCGCCGAGCCGTTGATCGCCGCCACCACCGGCCGGCCCAAAAGTTCGAGCTTGCGGAACGCGGCCTTGACCGCTTCTATGCCGCGATACGCCGCGGGCGTGTCCTTGGGCGTCAGGCGCAGCACCTCCTTCAAGTTGGCGCCGGCAAAAAAGCTGGCCTTGGCCGAAGCGAGGATTACGCCGCGCAGTTTGTCTTTGTCTGCAACCACGCGCTCGACGCAGGCGATGAAATCCTCATGCCAGGCCTGCGACATGGTGTTGACCGGGCCGTCGGGACTGTCGAAAGTCAGGGTGACGATGCCCTCGGCATCGGTTTCGTAGCGTATTTGGTTCATGATCCTTCAGTCGATAAGAGTGTTATGCGCGCGGGTGCGAAAAACTTCACCGCGCCGTCCGGATGGCCGCAGCGATGCGCCTCAGAGCCGTTCGATGATCGTGGCGATGCCCATGCCCCCGCCTATGCACAGCGTCGCCAAGCCGTAGCGCAACTTGCGCCGCTCGAGTTCGTCGAGCAGGGTGCCGAGGATCATCGCGCCGGTGGCGCCCAGCGGATGGCCCATGGCGATGGCGCCGCCGTTGACGTTGACTTTTTCCGCAGGCACGCCGAGTTCCTTCATGAATTTCATCGGCACCACCGCGAACGCCTCGTTGACTTCGAACAGATCGATCTGCTCCACGCGCATGCGCGCGCGCGCGAGCGCCTTGCGCGCCGCCGGCGCCGGCCCGGTGAGCATGATGGTCGGATCTTCGCCGGTGATCGCCGCGGCGACGACGCGGCCGCGCGGCGTGAGACCGAGCGCGCGGCCCTTCTGCTCGCTGCCGATCAGAATCGCCGCCGCGCCGTCGACGATGCCGGAGGAGTTGCCGGCGGTATGCACGTGGACGATGCGTTCGACTTGCGGGTATTTCTGCATCGCCACCGCGTCGAAGCCGATTTTGCCCGGCTGCTCGAACGAAACCTTCAGCGCGCCCAGCGCCTCCAGCGTCGTGCCCGGGCGTATGGTTTCATCCTGCTCCAGCACCGGCAGTCCGACCCGGTCGATCACCGGCACGATGGACTTGCCGAACCAGCCGGCGGCGCGCGCGGCGGCCGCTTTGCGGTGCGAATCCACCGCGAATTGATCCACCTGTTCGCGCGTGAAGCCTTCCAGCGTCGCGATCAAGTCGGCGCTGATGCCCTGCGGGATGAACTGGGTGGCGAGGCTGGTCTCCGGGTCCTGCGCCCAGGGGCCGCCGTCGGAGCCGATGGGCACGCGCGACATCGATTCGACGCCGCCCGCGACGACCAGATCCTCCCAGTCGGAGCGGATTTTTTGCGCCGCGAGATTCACCGCTTCGAGGCCGGAGCCGCAGAAGCGGTTGAGCTGGAAGCCTGCCGCCTTGTAGTCCCAGCCGGCCGCAAGCGCCGCGGTCTTGCCGATGCAGGAACCCTGTTCGCCTATGGGCGAGACGCAGCCGATTACGACGTCGTCCACCTGGCTGGTGTCCAGATCGTGCCGGTCGGCAAGCGCGTTCAGCGCGCCCGCGAGCAGATTGA
>JAJZUN010000771.1 GCA_021848555.1 Pseudomonadota bacterium
TCTGCCCGGTGCGGCCGTAGCCGCACAGCACCACGTGCTTGGCCGCCGCCATGCCGGAAACCGCGATCTGGTGCAGCGCGAGCGAGCGCAGCATCCACTCGGAGGCGACGAAGCGCAGCACCAGCTTGTCGCTGTAATGGATCAGGAACGGCGCGCTCAGCATGGAGAGCAGCATCGCCGCGAGCACCGGCTGCAGCAGGGCGTCGTCCACGAGTTGCACGCCGCCTGCCTGCGCCAGCAGCACGAAACCGAATTCGCCCGCCTGCGCCAGCGCCAGCGCGGTGCGCAGGGCGTTGCCCGCGGTGGCCCCGAACATGCGCGAGAGCACGGCGATCAGCGCGAACTTGAACAGCACCGGTCCGGCAAACAGCAGCAGCACCAGTCCAAAGCGATCGGCCACCACCGATACCTCGAGCTGCATGCCGATGGTGACGAAGAACAGGCCCAGCAGTAAATCGCGAAACGGCTTGATGTCCTCTTCCACCTGGTGCCGGTATTCGGTCTCCGAAATCAGCATGCCGGCCAGAAACGCGCCCAAGGCCAGCGACAAGCCGGCAAGCTCGGTCGCCCAGGCCAGGCCCAGGGTGATCAGCAGCACGTTAAGCACGAACAACTCGCGCGAACGGCGCTGGGCGACGATATGGAACCAGCCGCGCATCAGCTTCTGCCCGGCGAACAGGATCAGGAACAGCACCACTGCCGCTTTTGCCAGCGCCAGCGCCAGCACCGGCGCGAGGTGCTCGGCCGGCTGCGCCAGCGCCGGGATCAGGATCAGCAGCGGCACCACGGCCAGATCCTGAAACAGCAGGATGCCGATAATCTCGCGCCCGTGCGCGGTTTCGAGCTGCATGCGCTCGGCCAGGAGCTTGCTCACGATCGCGGTCGAGGACATCGCCAGCGCACCGCCCAGCGCAAAGCCCAATTGCCAGGGAAAGCCCAGCAGCCAGGCGCCCACGGTCGGCGCAAATACGGTGAGCAACACCTGCGCCATTCCCAGGCCGAACACCACGCGGCGCATGCTGAACAGCTTGGGCAGGCTGAACTCCAGACCGATGGAGAACATCAGGAATACGACGCCGAACTCGGCCAGATAGGCATAGCCGGATTCCTTGCTCTCCGGGACCCAGTGCAGCGCATGCGGACCGATCGCGACCCCGACCAGAAGGTAGCCGAGCATGGGCGGCAGATGCAGGCTGCGCGCAAGCACCACCACCAGCACGGCGCTGGCCAGCAGGACCAGCACCAGCTCTAGGGGATTGCTCATCGGATGCCTGGCGCCGAAAAGAAGGGGGGGTGGGTTCTGCTATACTTTGACCTATGATACCTGCAGCATCCCGCATGGACAAAATTCTACCGTCCAAGACCGCGCTGGAGCTGGCAAAACAGGTGCTCGCCATCGAAGCCGAGGCTGTGCAAAGCCTCGCTGCGCGGCTGGGCCCGAGCTTTCTCGACGCCGTGGCACTGCTGCTCAACTGCAAAGGGCGCGTGGTGGTGAGCGGCATCGGCAAGTCCGGCCATATCGCGCGCAAGATCGCGTCCACCATGGCCAGCACCGGCACGCCGGCCTATTTCGTGCATCCGGCCGAGGCGAGCCACGGCGATATCGGCATGATCGCGCGCGACGACGTGCTGATCGCGCTGTCGAACTCCGGCGAAAGCGAGGAATTGCTCACGATCGTGCCTTTGCTAAAGCGCCAGGGGGCGCGCCTGATCGCGATCACCGGCAACGCGAATTCGTCGTTGGCGCACGAGGCCGACGTACACCTGGACGCGCACGTGGACAAAGAGGCCTGCCCGCTGAACCTTGCACCCACTGCCAGCACCACCGCGGCGCTGGCCCTGGGCGATGCGCTCGCGATCGCCCTGCTCGATGCCAAGGGCTTCGGCGCGGAGGACTTCGCGCGCTCGCATCCGGGCGGCGCGCTCGGACGGCGCCTGCTCACGCACGTGCGCGATGTCATGCGCACCGGCGCGGACGTGCCCTCGGTGCCGGACAGCGCGGGCTTCTCCGAGGCGCTGCTGGAAATGTCGAAAAAGCGCATGGGCATGACCGCGGTGCTCGATGCCGACGGGCGCGTTTGCGGCGTGTTCACCGACGGCGACCTGCGCCGCACGCTGGCGCAGATCGAAGACATCAAGGCCGCGCGCATCGTCGACATCATGACGCGCGGGCCGCGCACCATCGGCCCCGACAAGCTCGCGGTCGAAGCGGTGCAGATCATGGAAGAGCGCAAGGTGAATCAGCTGCTGGTGGTCGACGACCAGGGCGGACTCGTGGGCGCGCTCAACATGCACGACCTGTTCCGCGCCAAGGTAATCTGAACCGGATGAACGACGCACTGGAGCGCAACAGCCTGGATGCCGCCCTGAGGCGCGCCAAGGACCTGAAGCTGATGATCTTCGACGTCGACGGCGTCATGACCGACGGCACGCTGTATTACTCCGAGCGCGGCGAGGAGCTGAAGGCGTTCAACATCCAGGACGGCCACGGCATCAAGATGCTGCGCCAATACGGCGTGGAGGTCGCGCTGATCACGGGAAGAAGATCGCGCGCGGTGGAACTGCGCGCGATC
>JAJZUN010000772.1 GCA_021848555.1 Pseudomonadota bacterium
GACGCGGACTTCGGCTACAAGCTCACCTGGATAGACAAGGCTAATTTCCTGCCCCTCAAGGAAGTTCAGTACGACAAGAAAGGCGCTCCCTACAAGCAGTACAGCGCCGACGAGATCACCGAGATCAAGGGCTTCCCCACCGTGATCAAGCGCACCATGAAGAACCTGCAGACGGGACACTCCACCTCCGTGGTCTACCTCAAGGCCGATTACGATCTGGGCATCGAGGACAGCCTGTTCTCCGAGCGCTTCCTGCGCCAGCCGCCGCGCAAATGGATCGAGTGATGCGAGCAGCGCAGATGGGCGCGAGAATGGTCGCCCTGGCCGCGTCGCTGCTGGCCGCAGCGCCGGCCGCGGCCGACTTGAGCGTCTCCGGCTTTCTGCAGCAGAACACCGCCGTCAACACGGCCGGCGCAAACCCGGATGGCCGCGACTACAAGTGGCAGGAAGAGCGCGCGCAATTGAAGCTCGAGGCTACGGGCGGCGCCTGGCGAGGATACTTCAAGGGCGACGGCTATTACGATGACCTGGGCCGGGGCGGTGGCGGGGATGTGCGCGAGGCCTACGTCGATTACACCGGCGGCGCCTTCGACCTGCAGGTCGGCCGGCAGGTCATCACCTGGGGACTGGGCGACCTGGTATTCGTGAATGACGTTTTCCCCATGGATTACGAGGCCCTCTTCACCGGGCGACCGCTGGAATATCTCAAGCGTGGCGTCGATGCCGTGAAGCTGGGCGCCTACTCCAAGTTCGCCAACCTCGAATTGGTGCTGGAGCCGAATTTTCGCGAGAGTCGCATCCCGGATGCGCGCCGTTTCTGGCTGTATGATCCCATGCCGGCAGTGACGAACCGCGAAACAGTCAAGCCGGGCCAAGGCGATGTCGGTCTGCGCATCTATCGCGATGTCGCCGGCTACGACGCGGCGCTCTACCTGTATCGCGGCTTCCAGCGCACGCCGTCGATGCGGCCCGACAGTCTGACCGCGCCGACGAAAATCACTTACTTCTACCCGCAACTCTCGACCTATGGTGCCAGTGTCTCCGGCCAGGTCGGCGACGGCGTTCTGAGCATGGAGGCCGCCTATTACGATTCCCGCCAGGACCGGTCCGGCACCGACTTCGCCGTACCCAATTCCCAGACACGCCTACTGCTTGCCTATCAACTCCAGCCTTGGGAGGATTTCACGCTCAACCTCCAGTACTATGAGGAGCGCATGCAGGACTACGGCGCCTACCTGGCCTCGCTGCCGGCCGGCTTCCCGGTGGAGAAGCGCTGGAACCCCACGGTCGGCCTGCGCGCCACGCAGTTCTATCGACATCAGACGCTGCGCCTTTCTCTCTACGCGTCCTACAACACGAGCAACGACGACCGCTTCGTCAACCCGGAACTTCGCTACAGTTTCACAGACCGGGTGTGGGGTGCCGTCGGTGTCAATATTTTCGGTGGCAAGCTTTGGGGGCAGTTCGGGCAACTGGTGCGCGACGACAACCTCTACATCCAGATGCGCTACGAGTTCTAATGCCGCCTCACGCGCCCATATCCGAAATGACTCAGGAGATTCCGATGAAAGCACTGTTCATTCTCAACGACGGGCCTTATGGTTCGGAACGCAGCTACAACGGGCTGCGGCTCGCCCGATCGGCGGCGAACAAGGAGGCAGAAGTCAAGGTGTTTCTGATCGGCGACGCGGCGGCTTGCGCGAAATCCGGACAAAAAGTGCCTCAAGGCTATTACAACATCGGCGTCATGCTGGGCGCCGTGATCCGGCGTACCGCAGAGGTTGGCGTGTGCGGCACCTGCATGGACGCTCGCGGTATCAAGGACGAAGACCTGGTGGAGGGATCCCATCGCAGCAGCATGGAGCAACTGACCGACTGGACCCTCTGGGCGGACAAAGTGATGGTATTTTAGGCGGCAGGTCTGCGAACCGCGACAACTCCAGGCAATCAGCCGGTCAACCGAAAAAATGTGTGAACTCTTTGGAATCAGTGCCAGCGTCCCGTTCAAGCCGGCAGACGCCATGCGGACGTTTCGCCTTCGTGGGGGGCAGACCGCGGGCAATCCAGACGGCTGGGGCATCGCGTACTGGGAGGAAACATCGTTTCGGCTGTTCAAGGCGCCGGAGCCGGCTGCCGGTAGTGCTCTTTTCCAGCGCTTGTGTACGACGGTGCGTTCAAGCCTGATCCTGGCCCACGTCAGGAAAGCCAACTATCCGCCGGTCAATACGCTCACCAACACCCACCCCTTCCTGAGCGAGTGCTGTGGCAAGGAGTGGGCTTTCGCGCACAACGGTCTGGTTCCCGAGGTGGTGGCGCTGGAGCTGGCCCGCGAGCATCCGGTCTGCCGACCCGGCGGGCAGACCGATTCCGAATACGCTTTCTGCCACCTCTTGGGCTACATCGCGCAGCGTTTCGATGGCGCCGAGTTGCCCGGCTCGGCAGCCTGGCTGCAGACCTTCGCCACGATCAGCGAGCTCGTCGCGGCGCACGGGAAGTTCAATTTCCTGTTGTCGGATGGCGAGCACCTGATCGCCTACGGACATGACAGGCTTCACTATCTGGAATGGCA
>JAJZUN010000022.1 GCA_021848555.1 Pseudomonadota bacterium
GCCAGCCAGGCCGCCCCCTGGCGCGCCATGCGCTCGATCTCGGCGCGGATCTCATCGAGCGCCAGTAGGTCCTGGTTGTAGGTGTTCTCGCTGGAGGAGGACTTGTGCGGCCGGTTCGGCACCACCGGCCGCGCATCCTCTCCTTGCGCCAGCCGCTGCAGCACCCCGGCCAGGCTGCCTACCGCGCGCTGCAGCAGCAAAGGGTCGGCGCTGCGCACCTCGACCAGGCGCGCTATGCCGATCTTCTTCAGTTTTCCCGCGGTGACCGGCCCCACGCCCCAGAGCGCGTCCACCGGCAGCTGCTGCAGAAAGGCCTCGACGCGGCCCGGCGAAATCACCGTGAGGCCGTCGGGTTTCTGCCAGCCGGAAGCGATTTTGGCGAGGAATTTGTTAGGCGCGACCCCGGCGGAAGCCGTCAAGCGCGTCTCCTCCAGGATGCGCTGCTTCAGCCGTTTCGCCACCGCGGTCGCCAGGGCTTCGCCCCAGCGGTTTTCGGTGACGTCCAGATACGCCTCGTCCAGCGACAGCGGTTCGACCAGGGGCGTGCAGGAGCGGAAGATTTCGAACACCTGCTGCGACACGGCGCGGTAGCGCTGAAAATCGGGACGCACCACGACGAGCTCCGGACACAGGCGCAGCGCGCGCGCCATGGGCATCGCCGAACGCACGCCGAAGGCGCGCGCCTCGTAGCTCGATGCCGCCACCACGCCGCGCGCATCCGCCTGGCCGCCGACCGCTACCGGCCTGCCGCGCAGCGTGGCGTCGTCGCGCTGCTCGACCGACGCGTAGAACGCGTCCATGTCGACGTGGATGATGCGGCGGACGCTGGCTGTCACTGAATCTGGATGCGCTTGAACACGGTGCAGGCATTGTTCTATCCCGCCGGCTCGCGGTCAATGTGGGAGGGGCGCCCTCGCCCCGACATTCGCCACGATCAAGCACCGATCGGCCCGGGGGCGGGCCTCCTACAGGAACGCCTCCGCGCGCTTCATCAGCTCGTCCAGTCCGGGCTCTTTCGGATTGCGCGGCTTGCCCGGATGAATGATGGCGACCTGGCAGGCTTCGGCGGCCTCGACCAGCTGTGCGTAGGTTCCGGCGCCGATGTCGGCGATGTAGGCCTGCTTGTCGTCGTTATACTTGAACATCTTGTTGTTGAGATTGGTGCACTCGTTGCAGGTCGCGCAGCGCGGCGTCTCGATGTAGGCCTCGTCGGGGGAGCGCGACTCTTCTTCCGCAGGCGCGCTCGCCGCGGCTGGCGCGGCAGACGCGCTGGCCGCTATGGTTACGGCGGCGGAAGGTGCCAGCGGCTTGTGCGTTTCGGTTTCCTGCTGCATGCGCTCTTCCCAGGACTTGCGTTCGCGCGCGAGCAGCTTCTCCGCGTGCGAATTGTGCACCCCGCCCAATTCCTGCAGGCTGTGCCACATCTCGCGGCAGCGGCGCGCTTCCCGGATCAGTTTTTCGTCGACTATCACTTTCTGCAGCACGTTGCCGGCATCGACCATCAGCAGGCTCGGCACTTTGTCGGGCAGGCCTTTCCTTTCGCGCGACAGCGACTCGTCGACCGCGATCATGCTGCCGTTCCACTTGGCGCGCGGAACGCGTGCGAGGTGCCTGGCGTAGCGCCGGTCGCTGGCGAAGAAATCGACCAGCGTGAAAGCCAGGTCCTCGGTCACCCTCTGGTGCTCCTCGTCCTCGTAGGAAAAACCCTGGACCGGCCAGTCCAGATCCACCTGCGAATTGGCCTCCAGATAAAAACGCGCAGCCCAGTTCGCGCCCGCGGACGGGTCGTAGGTGAATGCGGGGAAGGCGCGCGATTCCATCGCCGCAGCCGCCATCAGATACGGCGGCAGGTCGGACGCCTTGGCGCTGGCTCCGGAAAATACGCTGAACAGCGCCGGCCCGCGATAAGTCAGCCCGCGCAGCATGCGCTCGCGGAAGCGGTAGAGGTTCGAACTGGCCGATTGCAGCACATACACCTCGTTCAGGCCGATCGCCATGTTGGCGATCTGCCGGCTGCGCATGCCTGCGGTGAGGCTGCCTTCGCCGCCGGTGGATTCTTCGAGGATATCGTCGATCTGCAGCAACACCTTGATCGGCAGGCCGGAAGAAAGTATTTCCATCAGCTGGGCGTGTTCCTGCGCCTGCAGTTTTCCGGCATTAACGCAGACCAGGTAATCGGGGAACGGCGCCAGGTCCTGCGGGTCTAGCCCGTTCGCGCCGAATTGCTCGAACAAGGCGTCGTGCTTGGCTTCGCTGTACTGGCCGTCGATCTCCAGTTCGGCCACGGCGATCGCGCGGGCCAGCTCGATCAGCTTGGGCATGCGCTCGCGGAATGCGGCCAGCGCGTCGCCGCAACTGTCGAACAGGAAGGAGTAGGGCTTCGCGGCAGCGGTTTTTTTCGCCGGCGCCGCCGGAGCGGGAAAGAACTGCTGCGCGCCCAGCACATCGAGCAGGGCGCGGATGCGTTTGCGCCGGCTCTCGGGGAACTGGTCTTTCGGCAGGGCTTTGGACAGCATGCGCGACATCGCGTCGAAGTCGAAGGCGTCGCCGAAGCCGCTGCCTACCGCGGCTTTCAGATGCTTGGCGCTGCGCCCGGCTTCGGAGCGCTCATAATCGGATTTGAGGATGTTCGACAGCTTGAGCATCACCCGGTCCAGGTCCTTGCGGAAGTCCGCGGCTTTCTGCTTTTGCACCGCGGCCCAGGCATGCTGCAGCAGGCGCGCGGGCAGGGCCGCATCGCAGTCCGCGACTTCGCCGTCCAACTTGATCGCGCCGCGGGTGCGGCGCAGGCTGTCTTCTAAGCTCTTGTCCGCGCCCTTGGCGAGGCGTCCCGCCGCCTTCTCCCACAGCGCGGACAGGGTCCCGGCGGCACCGCCCGAGGCAAGGGTGCGTATCTCCTGCTCCAGGCGCAGCGCATGCTTGCGTATGCGCTCGCCGTCGCTGCCTTTCGCGACGCTGGCGAGCGCGCCGTCGATCAGGCCCGACAGCGACTGCGCGAACAGCGCGTCGGTGCGGCCGGGGACCAACAGCAGCGGAAAATCGTAGCGCAGCTGCGTGAGTTCCCGGTATCCGGCAAACAGGGCCGGGCGCAGGCCCAGTCCGTCGACCGCATCCAGGTGCTCGCTCGGGCGCCTGCCGGTCAAGAAAAAAGCAACGTGTGCTTGAGTGTCAGCTTCCATGTCTTTATCAACCTGCCTTGATGTGCTATCGATGACGGCGCGCGGGGTGCTTGCGGCAGCGGCGCGCGCCGGCCCTTTATGCTCTTTTCCCTAAGCTGCTTTTTGCTCCGCTCCCTGCGGCCAGATGGTGTACTTGTCCAGCTCCGCGTTGAGCCCGGCGCGCGTCAGATCGGGCGTGCGCAGCTTGTCGGTGAGCCGCAGATCCTCGTAGCAGGGAACCGCCGGGTTCTTGTACAGGATGCCGACCGGGATAATGTCGGTGTTGGAGGCGATTTCGCGCGCGCGGTCGATGTTCAGCGGGTCGTGCTCCAGCTGGTTCTTGTACACCCGGGACATGCCCGCCGAGAGCTGCAGGCCGTTGGCGTGATTCAGCAGCTGCACCTTGTTGGGGTCGTGCATCCACGGGTCGAGCGCCTTCGGCAGCCACTCGGGGCAGCGCTGGATGATGCGCACGAAAGACAGGCCGCGGTGATGGTAGGCCGCCTTGACGATGTCGAACAGCACCTCCGGTATCCAGTCGGCCGCCTGCGCCACGAAAGAAACGTTCTGCACGCCCAGGGTCACCGTCAGGGGGTTCAGCGCTTCGAGGTAGCTGCCGCGCGGGGTGGTGTTGCTCTTGGTGCCGATCGGCGAAGTGGGCGAAGCCTGTTTCTTGGTCAGGCCGTAAATCTGGTTGTCGTGCAGGAACACCGTGAGGTTCATGTTGTAGCGGATGGCGTGGATCCAGTGCGCCGCGCCTATGCTGGTGCAGTCGCCGTCGCCGGTGTTGACGAACACGGTCAGGTCCGGCCTGGACATTTTCACGCCTTCGGCCACCGGCAGCGCGCGGCCGTGGATGCCGTGGAAACCGTAGGTCTTCATGTAATGCGGAAAGCGGCTGGAGCAGCCTATGCCGGACACGAACACCGTTTTCTCCGGCCGCAAGGCTTCGTCGCGGCACAGGCGCTGCACCGCCGCGAGTATGGCGTTGTCGCCGCAGCCGGTGCACCAGCGCGGCACGCCGCTCTGATAGTCTTCCAGCTCGAAGTGCTCGTCGGTCATCTGCAGCAGGCAGGCCGTGGCGGAATTCATGTCGGACATCATGTTCATGGTCTTTTCACCTTTCTGTACTGTTGCTGCTACTTCTTGAGCTTTTCCAGCATCACGCGGCGGATGGTGCCGGGCTTGATCGGCTGGCCCTTCACCTCGCTAAAGCAGTCGATATCGATCAGGAAACGCGAGCGCAGCAGGATCGCCATGGACGAATAGCGGCGGTTCGACTCGTCGATGATCTTGTCCTCGGGGCGGTCGCTCCAGTTGCTCTCTATGGTCATGACTTTCTTGAAGCCCTGCATGATTTCCTTGATGCCCGGCGCCATGGGCTGCAGGAACTGCAGGTGCAGGGAGGACACTTTCTTGCCTTCGGCGCGCAGCATCCCGACCGCTTCCTCGATCGCGCCCTTGGTGCTGCCCCAGCCGACCACCAGCAGGTCGCCCTTGGGATCGCCGAACACCGTCGGCGCCTTGAGCGTTTTCTGGAACGCGGCCAGCTTCAGGCTGCGAAAGCGCAGCGTCTGTTCGTTGATTTCGGCATCGTAGGCGACATGGCTGTCGCGGTCGTGCGCGAGGCCGGTGAGGGTGTGCATGCCGCCGGGCTGGCCCGGAATGAAGCGGCGCGCGAGGCCGGTGTCCGCGTCCCAGTCGTAGGGCTTCGCGCCTTCCGGCACCGGGCTCTGGTCTATCGGCGGCGCCATCCAGGTTTCGTTGAACACCGGGCGCGGGAAGGGCTGCTGCGAGGTGGCGAGGCCGGCGTCGGTCAGGACCACCACCACCATGTTGAAGGTTTCCGCGATTTTGCGCGCCGTGATCACCGCGTAGAAGCACTCTTCTATCGTGCCCGGCGCCATCACCACTTTCGGCGCGTCGCCGTGGCTGCCGAAAATCGCGGTCATCAGGTCGCCCTGCTCCATCTTGGTCGGCTGGCCGGTGCTGGGGCCGCCGCGCTGGACGTTGACCACGACCAGCGGGATTTCGCCCATGACCGCGAGCCCTATCCCTTCCTGTTTCAGCGAATAGCCGGGGCCGGAGGTGATGGTGACCGCACACTTGCCGGCGTAGGAGGCGCCGATGGCGAAAGCGCAGGCGGCGATCTCGTCCTCGGCCTGGTGCACCATGCCGCCGACCTTCTCGAACACCTCGGACAGATAGTGCGAGGCCGACGTCGCCGGCGTGATCGGGTACATGGCGCAGATCTCCATGCCCGAGGAGAGCACGCCCAGGGCCAGCGCCGTGTTGCCGTTGACCACGATCTGCGCTTCGCTAGCGCGCACCGCCGGAATGCTGTAGCAAAAATCGAGGTGGGCCGCCGCCCACTTGTGCCCGGCTTCGAGCAGCATGATGTTGGAATCGACCACGCTCTGGTCTTTCTTGCCGAAAGCGAGAACGATCTGGTCCACCGCGAGCTTCAGCTCCAGGCTATAGATGTAGCACAGCATGCCCAGCGCATACATGTTCTTGCCGCGCCGCGGATCCGCGACCATGGTGCGGCACTCGCGCTCCATCGGAATCTCGTACACCCGGTAGCCCGCGGCCACGAGCTTGTCATGGGTCTCGATGTAGGACGCCACGATCTTGGTATCGGCGTGGGTGCGCCACATGTCCTCGAGCAGGATGATGCAGTTGGGTTTGAGCTCTTTCGCCCGCACCCTGCCGAGCAGCACCTGCTCGTTGAACGCCACCACCATGTCGGTCTCGTCGCCGCCGTTGGTGATGTAGCCCGAGCCGATGCGGATGCGATTGCCGCTGGCCCCGGCGACGCTGCGCGCCGGCGGGCGGATTTCCGCGGGGATGATTTCCGTGGTCCAGATGCCGTTGCCCATCTGCGCCGCGATCGCGCCCAGGGACTGGCCGCACTTTTGCGCGCCTTCGCCGGAATCGCTGATGATTTCGACGATATGTTCCTTCAGGATCACGGCCCCTTTCCTGCCCACGGGCGCCTCGGCTTTCCTGGCGGGTTTCTTGACCGATTTCTGCAATGTCGTTTGGTTCATGTTTTTTCCGTAGCCGCAGTTCGTTGTTCGTGGTTCGTGGTTCGTTGCAGGGCCGAGTCAGTGACCCTCATACGCTTTACGCAACGCGCACGCGCGCGAAATTCCGTTCCCTGGTGTCGATGCCGAATAGCGTGCCGCCATCGCCGCCGGCATAGGGCAACCCGGCATCGCGGATGCCGAGATAGGCCTTCATGCCGCGCGCCGCCTTGCGCCCCGCGCCCATGGCCTGGATCACGGTCGCCGCGCCGGTGACGATGTCGCCGCCGGCGAACACGCCCGCCACCGAGGTCGCGAGGTTCTCGTCGGCGCCGATATAGCCCCATTTGTTCAGCTTCAGCTTCGAGGTCTGCCCCATGATGGGGTTGGCGTTGGTGCCGATCGCGTAGACGATCAGATCTGTTTCGAAATCGAACTCGCTGCCGGCGACCGGCACCGGGCGGCGCCGGCCGGAGTCGTCGGGCTCGCCCAGTTCCATGCGTATGCAGCGCATGCCGCGCACGCCGCCCTTGCCGTCATCGAGCACGGCCACCGGAGCGGTGAGCCAGTGGAATTCCACCCCTTCCTGCTCGGCGTGGTGCACTTCCTCGGCGCGCGCCGGCGCCTCGGTGCGCGAGCGGCGGTAAATGCAATACACCTTCTCCGCGCCCAGGCGCAGGGATACGCGCGTCGCATCCATGGCGGTGTTGCCCGCCCCGACCACGGCGACGCGTTTGCCTATCGGCAGCGGCGTGTCGAAATTCGGAAAATCCCGGGCGCGCATCAGGTTGCAGCGCGTCAGCAGCTCGTTCGCCGAGAGCACGCCGTTGAGCGAATCGCCGGGGATGTTGAGCATGGTCGGGTAGCCGGCGCCGACGCCGACGAAGACCGCGTGGAAACCCATTTCGTCTATCATCTGCTCGATGGTGAACAGCCGGCCGACCAGGGTGTTGCATTCGAACTTGACGCCGAATTTCTTCAGGTTGTTGATCTCGGCGTCGATCACCTCGTTGGGCAGGCGGAAATCGGGAATGCCGTATTTCAGCACGCCGCCCGCCTGGTGGAAGGCTTCATACACGGTGACGTCGCAGCCCGCCTTGGCCATGTCCGCCGCGCAGGCCATGCCCGCGGGACCCGAGCCTACGATCCCGACCCTGAACCGGTTGGGTTCGATATACGGAATGTTGACCCAGCCCTCTTTGATCGCCGTGTCGCCGACGAAGCGCTCCAGGCGGCCGATGGCCACGGGTTCGAGCGTATCGCCCACGGTGCACACGCCTTCGCACTGGTTCTCCTGCGGGCACACCCGGCCGCAGATCGACGGCAGCAGATTGGTGTCGGTCAGGATGTCGTAGGCGCCGCGGAAATTCTTCTCGTTGATCTTCTGGATGAAGCCGGGAATATTGATACCCACCGGGCAGCCGGAAATGCAGGGCTGGTCCGGGCACATCAGGCAGCGCTCGGATTCGCGCGCCGCATCCTCCAGGCTGTAGCCGCAGGCGACTTCCTCGAAATTCTTCGCCCGCACCTGCGGATCCTGCTCGCGCATCGGCGTGCGTTCTTGCGGAATGCTGCGTATCGTTTTCTTCTTTGCCATATCGTTGTCCTCTAGCCACTAGCCGGCTGTTCGGCGAACAGCCCCTCGGCGCCGTGCCGGCGCAATCTCAACCGTCAAATCGAGTCAACCCCCGGGCGCATCCTCGTACGGATCGGGCAGCTCCAGCAATTCGCTTTGGCCGCCGTGCTTCAGCGCATGCAGCGCGCTCGGGCCGACCTGCTTGGTCATGCGGCAGGACTCCGACCAGCGCTCGTGCGCTTCCTTCTCCACTTTGGTGTAGCGCGATAGGCGCATCACCAGGTCGTCGAAATCGACCAGATGGCCGTCGAAGTCCGGCCCGTCGACGCAGGCGAATTTCACCTCGCTGCCGACCTTCACCCTGCATCCGCCGCACATCCCGGTGCCGTCGACCATGATCGGATTCACGCTCACCATGGTCTTGATCTTGGCCGCGCGCGTCGCGTCGGCGGCGGCTTTCATCATCACCGGCGGTCCGATCGCCACTACTTCCTCGATGTCGGGATTGCCGGCGAGCGCTACTCTGATGCCGTCGGTGATCATGCCCTTCATCCCGACCGAACCGTCGTTGGTGCACAGTATGAGTTCGTCGCAAACCGAGCGGAACTTGTCTTCCCAGAACACCAGATCCTTGTTGCGGAAACCGAGGACTCCGATCACGTAGGCGCCGGCCTCTTTGTAGCCGCGCGCCTGCGGGAACACCGGCGCGACGCCCAGGCCGCCGCCCACGCACATCACCTTCTTCGCCGTGCTGATGTGGGTGGGGATGCCCATCGGCCCGACCATGCCGTAGAGCCGCGTTCCGACCTGGCATTCCTGCTGCATCTGCTTGGTCGTCTTGCCGACCGCCTGGATCACCAGGGTAATGGTGCCTTTCTTCCTGTCGAAATCGGCGATAGTGAGCGGGATGCGCTCGCCGTGCTCGTTCAGCATGACGATCACGAACTGGCCCGGCTTTGCGGCCTTGGCCATCAGGGGATGGCGCACCTCGAGCAGATAGGTGACATCGGAGAAATCCTCGCGCGCCACGATTTCGAAATTGGACGTTTCCATTGCTTATTTTCCGCTTATGCCAGATTAGATATATCGGGGATCCAGCGGTTCCGGGCGATCAATCGCCGCGAGCCACGGGCACGCATTCCGAAGGGGTTTCGCAGCCTCCCAAGGCCAGGTCTGAAGGAAACAAAACAGTCTCAGCCTGAACAGTTTTTTTAACGAATTTCCCGACGCAGCAATTCCGATCCTTAGCCTGCGGGCGTGACTCGTCCGCCAAGCGCAGCAAGTATCTTCCGGGGAGTCCCGGCGTGTCTTGACATAGATCAAACGGGGCGGCGGCATAGGGCAAATACCGCTCTCGCTGAGTGATATTCGCCAGGACTGGTGGGGCGTGCAGGGGTCGAACCTGCGACCTACTGATTAAGAGACCGTGGTGTCGGTCACCCGATAATGGACACCTGTGGTCACTGAAATTTCCCCTAAACGCCAGGCCGCAGCGTCTGCTCAACGAGCATGCGCTTGAATTCCAAGCTGTGCCGCTGATTGCGGCCGCGCCCATTTCCGCCAGGTTTGATCGATTGAATATTTGTGTCCATGATCTCCTTCGTGGACGCAACTCCAATGCGCCCAGTCACGCGATCATGGCTGACCTCTACCGACCCGTCCAGACGGTACTGGGATGACGCTTACTGGATAACTGGGCTACCGAGGAGCTAAAACGGCTCAGCCGTAGTCCATGACATATAGGCGGGGGCGCGACGGTCTCGCGCAGCCACAAAGAACTAGAATTCTTACTGCCTATTAACCCAGAAACCTGCACCGGGACCGAGCGGTATTGTGTCGCCAAAGTCCAGGTAACCTTTGGACACGATGTAGCCCGTCAGACCGCCATTCTTATCTAGGCTAGGCGCATAGAAATACCAATTACTAGCCGTCGCATCCCAGCCCCAAAGTGTAATAAAGTTGATCGGTATGTCCCCTCCAGCAGGCGGAGTAGCGTTTATCGCTCGGTTAAAACCACGCGGCGTATTGTTGTCGCCTATTGAAACGAGATTCCAGCCAACTAGTAGCCGACTTGTTCCGTCTAATTGGGGCTGGAAATAATTTGAAGTGATTGGTGTCGCCGATGGTAGATTCGCGCCGAAAGAAGCCCTTGCATTAACCCAGAAACCCTCACCACCGTTAACAACCGATAGAACCTCGTACCCCTTGCTGCTTGCATAATCAATCAATGCTTGAGTGCCTAGCGACGGCGCATAGAATGCCCATTTCGCGCTACTCGCAATCCATTTCCACACAGTAAGAACTCTAGTCGCGTCACCAAAGGCCGATGCGACGTTGAGGGTATCCCTTGACCCATTTCCAGCGAGATTCCATCCCACGGCGAAGTTAAGGGCGGCACCTGATCCCGACACCGTAGTGGTTGTAGTACTGGCCGTGGTAGTTGTAGTAGCGGCAGTAGTAGTCGTAGTTGCCGTGGTTGTAGTTGTAGTAGTCGCCGACCCAATCGGAGAGAAATTGATTGAGGTTAGGGAGAACGTTTCTACGGTTCCGTCGCTAAAATCGTACCTCACTTTTACCATCCCGATGCCATCCGCTAACCAAAACGTGTTGGTCGATGCCTCTCCGTTGGTTACACGAACAGTTGTTAGGCGAATGGTCGCGTAGGTTCCGGCTGGAACGGTAACAACTTCACTGTCAAAACTGTTCAAATTGAAGTAAGAGTCTGAGGAGGTAGACCCGTCACTAGCTGCATACGTATTTGTACCAGCTTGGCTTGTCGAACTACCTAAGACAACTAGTGCCGGCGCATACGATTCTGGCGGGCTGTAATAAGTTGTAACCGTTACGTTTCCATATCCAGAAACAAACACCTGCCCAGAATTGGCATGCCTCCTTATGCCATTCGCGTCATTGGTCATATACCGCGAAACACCTTTTGAGTCCGTCCAAACAGAAGTCGAGATGCCATTAACAGAGACGGGGGGCGAAGCGACCGTGCGTGTGTAGCTTGTTACTGATCCAGCATTCTCGTCTTGGTATGTCCATTGGTATCCCGGCTTCAAAGGAAAGTAACTTTGAATCGCAATTCCAGAATTGGGGACTACCGTAGTAGTAGTTGTCGTTGCAGTTGTCGTAGTCGTAGTGGTCGCTGTAGTGGACGCAACAAACGTTGCCGTTAGCGTCTTGGCGCCATCCATGGTGACAACACAGTTTCCGGTCCCTGTGCAACTTCCACCCCAACCGGAGAAGCTGTATCCCGTCGCAGGAAGAGGAACTAAGGTAAAAGTCCGCCCTCTGCTGAAAGGGGAACTACAAGTTCCGCTTGAGCAAGAAAGGTCGCCACCAATTGAACCACCGCCAGTAATAGTGACTGCAAGCGAAAATGTTGGCGCTTTCCAGACAACTGCATGCGCTCCGGCAATGTCGTCTGACTGAATAGTGTCAAGGGCGCTTTCGTTAGCGTTCATCAACGCTTTAACTACTTGTCCTGCTTTGTCCGGATGATCAAGGCCAACAATATGCCCAAACTCATGTAATGCCACGCGATAAAAGTCATGTAACCATCCACCGCCGCTCGCGAGGACCATACTTGCCTGATAAGCGTTCCACGACAATTTGTTATTGAATAGAACATCCGCTTCGACACGCGCTCCATTCAATGTGTATGGCAAAGTAACCGCCACCGCATCCCCGAATGAAAACCCGCACAGATCGGGCGCCCACCTTACTTCGTTTATGCCATCCGCAACGCATGCGTTTCCAACGACAGCGGGATTCTTCATCGTAAAGAATAGATAGTCAGGTCCGGAGCCGACTCCGACTTTGTTCCATTTTGCTAGGGCCGATTCCGCGAGATTGTTCCAACCGGTAAGTCCATAGCCTATCGATTGAAACTGCGATGTCCCGAGGTCAAGATTCATAACAAACCCTGCTGCGGATGGCTCAGGTAGCAGAGAAAACGCGTTAGCTGGTGCCGTGAGAATCGGCAGTAGCAGAGCTGCCGCCAAGAGGCATTTACTGAATCGCATGGTTGCTATTGTTCAATCGAAAACTTATTGCTGACCAAGCCGCGCCTTGATGGCGGTGAGTAGCAGTTCCAATGTGACGGGTGGCTGAAACGCTAGTTGCTCCCGCGACGAGACATTACTTAGCACGTCTGCTACAACGTCATTCGCTAGTTCCTTTCCGGACGAATCTAGGACGATTGAAATCGCTCGCTGGGCTTCCCCGGCGATCAAGAATATTCCTGCCGGGCCACCAACCACAGGAAACATATCCTTCCCGTTACCCTTGGAAAATACAAGGTATCGACTAGAGAGTTGAAGCTGCGGCACCCCAGGTGTCTCCAATCGAAGTCCGTCTACCTCGCCCCCCAAGACGAGAAGCACAATTTCCGCGTCGCTGGTCCCGCCCTTAATAACCTGAAGATTGGAGAACCTGATATCAGTGACGATGACGCCGTTCGAGAGCTTTCGAGATTGAAGCGAGCTAACTGTCCCGACGAAGATTTGCTCGGCCTCGCCAACCAGTTGTGCAAAAGTTTTGCTGGCAAACGTCGCGGCAAAGGCCGGGGTGGCTATGAGGCAAAGCAAAACGATTAGCGGAGCCAAATTCCGACTCAAGCGGAATCCCAGCCGTTGAAGGGTGCTCAATACGCTTGGCTTAAATTTCATGATCGCTCTTTAGGCTTACTGAATCAGGACAGATCGCCACCCGCCAGTTCGCACTTCTAGTGAGGAGCGCATCGATTGGCTACCTATCTGTCAATTTCGGGTTAGCAGTTCCTTTTGTCGCTGGTTATATACATCCTTCGTAATTAGCCCCTTCCCGTACAGTTGCTTCAATTCCTTGAGTTGCTCTTCAAGTGACTTGGGCGGAGTCTTGGCTGCCTCAATCGCAGCAAGGCGCGATTTCTCAGCGGCGGCGGCTGCTTCGGCTTCCGCCTTTACCTTTGCCTCGGCTTCTGCCTGAAGTCGCACTTCCTCTTGCCGCTTCGCTTCCTCTTGCTGTCTGATTTCTAATTGCCGCTGGACTTCTTGCTGCAATTTGGCTTCCTCTTGCCGTTTGATCTCCTCTTGCCGTTTGGCTTCCTCTTGCCGCTGATTTTCTCTTTGTTCAGCAACGCTTCTAGGTACTCCGACGCTCCGGCATCCGCTAACAAGATCGCTGCCGTAAGCTCGGTTTGTATTGATGTCAACCGACGCAGCTCGGCCCCATTTAACGCTATATGCTTCCGCAAGTTCCTTTGTCTTTATCTTGTCCTCGGCAGCCTCAATCGCCTTATCCGCCATTGCAGAATGGAAGGTTTTCTCTTCGTCGGACTTCTCCCGATTTACTGCCAAATTGAGATGGAACCCACCACACTTACCTGCAAGCCTATCTTTGTACGAGACCTCAATCTTGTCCGGGTCTTTTTCAAGCGCACGTTGTATCAGTGAACCTGGGAAAAAGAAAAACCAGGCATGGCTTGTCGTTGGCATTCCCAAGGACGAAATCAACAGAATAGCCATCGCCAATCTTCTAAAGGAAAAGGAACTCATGATCCCGCCCCCTTTTTTGTGATCGCAGCATGAGATTGCCGTGTAGCGCATAACATAGACGGCAAGTTCCCTACAATAAGCGTCTAAATATGGGCGCCCTTGCTAGGCGTGTCAATAGGTAGCCTTGTCCAATGGGGTTTGAGTCTGAACGGGCGGCTGGGGTCGATCATGATGCGGAGCATGGTGATCGATATGAACGACGAGCAGTTGCATACGTTGGCCCAGATCCAGGCTCTTGTGGAGGGCACAGTGGCCCTGGACTTTGCGGTGGCTGCCGAAGAGCGCTACGGCTTCATCGCCCGCACGGTGCGCCGCTTCGGCTACGCCCGGCTGAAGCGCCCCGACAAGGCCGTGGTGCTGCGCTTCCTGGAGCGGGTCAGCGGCTATTCCCGCCAACAAATCGCCCGGCTGGTTAAACGCGGTGGCGAACGAGGCCAACTCATCAAGCGCTTGTCATCTTTCGCCACATTGGAGCCACTTGGTTTTCGGCGTAATGGAGCCAGCCAAGGAGGAAACAGGCATCTCGGATTAACGCGGTCGCGCTACGCTTCGGGCTTTTTAGCCGAAGGGAGTAGCCGTGAGCCGCAGGAGATTCGAGATGTTACCTCACTGAGTTATAAATGCCGGGGGGGTGATAGTGAAAAAGCCCATGTACCCCCCCATCCCCTACCCCCTCGTAGATCGTACGGGGACTGAAAGAAGCGATATACTGCCTGCCCGTTTCACCCCTTAGAGGGGCGTAGGCCGCGCTTACTACGGGGACTCATGCGGGGACTGAACGCGTTACTCCGCCTTGCTGGCGTATTTGACTCGTTGATTTAGTGGTGGGGCG
>JAJZUN010000773.1 GCA_021848555.1 Pseudomonadota bacterium
GGCTGGGCTTCGGCCGGCAAAAGCAATTCGCGGTCGAAGCGGCACAACATGACTGGGTACTGTGCCTGGATGCCGACGAGCGTGTGAGTGAGGCCTTGCGTGCGAGCATCCTCGAGGCGCTAAATGCGCCGGTGGCGCAAGCCTATGCCATGGCGCGCTGCAATCGATTCATGGGGCGCTGGCTCCGGCATGGCGAGGGCTACCCCGACTGGAGTCTGCGTTTGTTCGATCGAAGGCATGCGCGCTGGAGCGATGATCCGGTGCACGAAAAAGTGCTCGCCGATGTGCCAGTCGCGCGCCTCACGGGAGACCTGCTGCACGATTCGGCCGAAACGCTGGCCGGCTATCTGGACAAGCAGAACCGCTATACCAGCATGCAGGCCGAAGCGCTGTTCCAAGCGGGAAAACGGGCTGGTGTGGCGCAACTGCTTCTGTCGCCCCTGCTGCGCTTCGTTAAATTTTACGTCCTGCGCCTGGGTTTTCTCGACGGACTGCCCGGACTGATTCACATCCTTATCGGCTGCCAGAACAGCTTCGCCAAGTATGCGAAAATGCTGGCTTTTCAAGCGCACAAGCAGTGAGAGCCGCCGTAGCTTACGCTGGCGGAGTCGTCGACAGGGGTGCTTGCCAGGGTCGGCGGGCTCGCGCTATCGCGGCCTAACGGGACAGCATCCGGAAATTGGCCGGTTTGAATTGAATTACGATTTTTACTATTTCGGTTTCAGCGGGGAATAAATCTTGACAGCCGATCCAGTGCGCTTTATCGATTTGCAAGCCCAGTATGCCCGTATCGGCGACGCGGTTGAACGGCGGGTTCTCGATGTTCTGCGCAGCGGTCAATACATTCTCGGGCCGGAGGTCACGGAACTCGAATCGAGACTGGCCCAATTCGCAGGAACCCGTCATTGCGTCAGCTGCGCGTCGGGGACCGATGCCCTGCAAATCGCGTTAATGGCGCAAGCCGTCGGACCGGGGGATGCTGTCTTCGTGCCGACCTTCACCTTCGTTGCCACGGCGGAAGTCGTGTCCTTGGTCGGCGCAACCCCGATATTCGTCGACGTCGACCCGTTGACGTTCAATCTCGATCCGGGCGCCCTGGAAAGAGCCATCGAGGCTGTCCTTGCCAACAATGCAGCATCCCATGTGCTGCCGCGCAACAGCGTCAAATTGCGGCCGCGCGGCATTATTCCCGTGGACCTCTTCGGTCAACCCGCGGATTATGCGCGCATCAATGCGATTGCCGCCAAGCATGGCCTGTTCGTCATTGAAGACGCCGCCCAGAGCTTTGGTGCCGCGAGCGCGGGGATCCGCGCAGGAAAGCTCGCCCAAGTGGCCTGCGCCTCATTCTTCCCGGCCAAGCCTTTGGGTTGCGCCGGCGACGGCGGCGCCTTGTTTACGGAGGACGACGCGCAAGCCGAGTTATTCCGTTCGGTGCGCGTGCACGGCCAAGGCAGCGACCGCTACGAGAATGTGCGCCTGGGCCTTACCGGACGGCTCGACTCGATCCAGGCCGCGGTTTTGCTGGCGAAACTCGACGTCTTCATTGAAGAGCTGGCGGCACGCGACCGCATTGCCGCCCGTTACACCCAGTCCATCGCAGCGCGCGATCTGGGACTTACGACGCCGACAATCAGCGCCGGAATGAACTCCGCCTGGGCCCAGTATTCACTGCTCGCCCGCGACAGCAAGCATCGCGGCGCCTGCCAGGAATCGCTCAAGTCCGCCGGCATCCCGAGCATGATCTATTATCCGAAGCCGCTGCATCTGCAAACCGTTTTCGCCGGGCTGGGTTACCGCCGCGGCGATTTTCCGGTGGCGGAGGATTGTGCGCAGCGAATTTTCAGCCTGCCCATGCATCCCTATCTCGACGCCCCCACCCAGGATCGCGTTGTCGCTGCGCTCGTGCGCTAGCCGTATTCATGAGCCACCCCGCCTACATTCACCCGACTGCAAACGTCGCGCCCGACGCCAAGATTGGTGCCGGCAGCAAGATATGGATTAACGTGCAGGTGCGCGAGCAGGCGCAAATCGGCGAGAACTGCATTATTTCCAAGGACGTCTATATTGACCACGCCGTTCGGATCGGCGCACGCTGCAAGATCCAGAACAGCGTTTCCGTCTACGACGGAGTCACCTTGGGGGACGATGTGTTCGTTGGGCCCAACGTCGCGTTTACCAACGATCGCGTTCCGCGCGCCTTCAATACCGAATGGAAAATTACGGCGACGAGCGTCGGCAATGGAGCAAGCCTCGGCGCCAACAGCACGATCATCTGCGGCGTGAGTATCGGAGAATATGCCATGGTCGCGGCCGGTTCGGTCGTTACGCACGACGTACCTCCCTACACCCTGGTCATGGGCAATCCGGCGCGGCCGGTCGCCCGCATCGACAGGGCGGGAAACCGCATCGAGGATATCGCCGGATGACCGTTCCAATCCTGAAGCTCGGCCTGATCGGGCTGGGCAGCATGGGACAGAACCACCTTCGGGTGCTGTCCCTGCTCAAAGGTGTAGAAATCGCCTTCATCCATGATGCCGATGGTGCGCAGCCGCCCAAACCGGACACCCC
>JAJZUN010000774.1 GCA_021848555.1 Pseudomonadota bacterium
CAGCAGTGAACTGCCGCCGATTCCGGCGAAGCGCTATTTCACCATCGGCGAGGTGAGCGAACTGTGCGGCGTCAAACCGCACGTGCTGCGCTACTGGGAGCAGGAGTTCACGCAATTGAAGCCGGTCAAGCGCCGCGGCAACCGGCGCTATTACCAGCACCATGAAGTGCTGCTGATCCGCCGCATCCGCGACCTGTTGTACGAGCAGGGCTTCACCATCAGCGGCGCGCGCAACCGGCTGGACGAAGGCGCCTCGGGTGGCGCGCGTGCTCAGGCCGCGCGTGCGGGAGCGGGAAATGCCGATCTGGTGGCGATCAGAAGCGAGATCAAGAGCATCATCGAGAGTCTTGGCGGCGGCGCCTGAGCGGCGCCGAGTGCATGCATTGCTGGTCTTCATTCCGGCCGGCGTGATAAAATCAACACCATCGGGGCGTAGCGCAGCCTGGTAGCGTACTTGCATGGGGTGCAAGTGGTCGGAGGTTCAAATCCTCTCGCCCCGACCAATTCGACAAATCAACGGCTTGCAGAAGTAAGTTCAAGCGGTTGGCTGCGGCGACGTGATCATCGCCGCAGCCAGCTATCAAGTGGCTCTTCCAGGCGCAACCGCCTGGAAACCCGCATGGATACTGGGTTTACGGGCGATGCATGCCGTTCGCATGATCCACGCGGAAGCGTACCTGCACTCTATGCAGGCAGTCGGGTAAGCATTGCCTTTTTGGGCTAAGCAAATCCCAATTATTCAAGAATTCACTGCGAGTTCTTGAGCAGCGATCTTTCAACGCGATTGGACTTGCGTCAATTCTACCTCGTTGGCGAGCGTAGACGATTACGCGCAATTTACCCTGACCATGCCGACCAGGAGATAGCATATGACGAAATCGTGGAAGCTGCGTTCTTATGAGCTTCGACGCCATAGGCTCGGTAAAATATGCACGAACCGCAAAAGTATTGCTAACGCTGACAGGCCTTGATGAAATCCAAACGTAATGCCGCCAAGCCGGCCAAGACACCCAAGCTCTCCCGCACGCATGCCCCGGCCGATCTTACCCCGGCCGACTGGCAACGCAGATTGCGCCGGCAGTTCGGCCGCGAGCAGGCATTCACGCTGGAGAATCTGGGCGCGGAGCCGTTCTTCTCCGAGTTCAGGGTCAGCAATCCGCAATCGAAAACCAGCTATCGCGTGGCGATTCGCGGATTGATGTCGGGCGACAATTTCTGCTCTTGTCCGGACTATGCGAGCAACGAACTGGGCACCTGCAAGCACATCGAATTCACGCTTGCCCGGCTGGAAAGGAAGCGTGGCGCCAAGTCGGCGTTCTTGCGCGGCTATCAACCGCCGTTTTCCGAGCTGTATCTGCACAATGACGGCGTGCGCAAGATCCATTTCCGCGCCGGGATCGATTGTCCGCCGGCGGTGCGCAAGGCGGCCGCACTGCTGTTCGGGGAGGCGAACGGTTGGATACTGCCGGAAGCGCGTTTCGACCAGTTGCAGCGTTTCGTTGCGGCCGTGGCGAAGAGCGGTCACGAACTGCGTGCCTACGACGACGCGCTCGATTTCGTCGCCGGACGGCGCGATGCTGCGCGGCGGGCCGCTGCGCTGGACAGGATGTTCGCTCGCGGTGCGGCCGATCCGAAGTTGAAGCAACTACTCAAGGTGCCGCTCTATCCTTATCAGGCCGAGGGCGTGATGTTCGCCGTGCGTGCCGGGCGCGCGCTGATCGGCGACGAGATGGGCCTGGGCAAAACCATTCAAGCCATCGCAGCGGCAGAGATTCTCGCACGGCATTTTGGTGTGTCGAAGGTACTTGTGATTTGCCCCACTTCGCTGAAATACCAGTGGCAGAGCGAGATCTTGCGCTTTGCCGGCCGCGCAGCGCGGGTTCTCGCCGGCGGGCGTGCGCATCGGCAGAATGAGTACGCGCACGATGACTTCTGCAAGATTACGAATTACGAAAAGCTTCAGCCCGATCTCGATCTCATCGCCGCCTGGGGACCGGAATTGGTGATCGTCGACGAGGCGCAGCGCGTGAAGAACTGGAACACGATCGCCGCGCGCGCGTTGAAGCGCATCGACAGCCCCTATGCCATGGTGCTGACCGGCACTCCGCTCGAAAACAAGCTGGAGGAGTTGATTTCCATCGTCCAGTTTGTCGACCAGCATCGCCTCGGACCGACGTGGAAGCTGCTGCATCAACATCAAGTCAGGGACGACGCGGGGCGCGTGACCGGCTATACGGGGCTGGAGAAAATCGGCGAGACGCTGGCGCCGATCATGATCCGTCGCCGCAAGAGCGATGTACTGCTGCAACTGCCCGAGCGGAGCGACCAGAACTTGCTGCTGCCGATGACGGATATGCAGATGCGCTACCACCAGGAGAATGCCGACATCGTGGCGCAGATTGTGCATCGCTGGCGCAAGACGAAGTTTCTGTCGGACAAGGATCAGCGGCGGCTAACCTGCGCATTGCAGAACATGCGCATGTCCTGCAACAGCACCTATCTGCTCGACCAGGAAACCGATCACGGCGTCAAGGCGGACGAGCTGGCGGCGCTGTTCGACGACCTTT
>JAJZUN010000775.1 GCA_021848555.1 Pseudomonadota bacterium
CGCGCAGGAAGCGCAGCCGCTCGCGCCGGCGGTGCTCGAGCCGTGGGCGATCGGCGAAGCCGCCGCGCGGCTGGTGTTCGTCGACGGCATCTATACGCCGCAGCATTCGTTCAACCGCGCCGGCATGACGGTGGAAAATCTCGCTGCCGGACTGCCGCGCCACGGCGCGGCAGTGCAGGCGCAGCTCGGCCGCCTCGCCGCATACGAGCGCAACGCGTTCGCTGCGCTCAATACCGCGTTCCTGCACGACGGCGCGCTGATCGTCGCGCCGCGCGACTTGGCGGTCGCAGCGCCGCTGCACCTGCTGTTCATCGCGACGCGCAAGCACGCGGCGAGCTACCCGCGCGTCCTGCTCATCGCCGAGCCCGGCAGCAAGCTCACGCTGGTCGAGGACTACGTCGCGCTGCAGGACGGCGCCTATTTCACCAATGCGGTGACCGAAATTGCGCTGGGCGCCAATGCGCGGCTCCAGCATGTGCGCGTGCAGCGCGAAGGCGCCGAGGCTTTCCACATCGCCAACTGCGCGGTGTCGCTCGCGCACGCGAGCCGCTATCATGCGGTCAGCGTCGCCTTGGGCGCGCGCATCTCGCGCCACAACCTGGGCGTGGCGCTCGCGGCCGAAGGCGCCGAGTGCAGCATCGACGGCCTCGCGCTGATCGGCGGCCGGCAACTGGCCGATACGCATACGCTGATCGACCATGCCGTGCCGCAGTGCCTCAGCCGCCAACTGCACAAATGCATCGTCGACGGCGCGGCGCATGCAGTGTTCAACGGCAACGTCATGGTGCGCGCCGGAGCCCAGCGCACCGACTCCGCGCAATCGAGCCGCAACCTGCTCCTCAGCGGCAAGGCGCGCGTGGACACCAAACCGCAGCTGGAGATCTTCGCCGACGACGTGAAATGCGCCCACGGCGCGACCGTAGGCCAGCTCGACCTGGACGAAGTGTTCTATCTCAAGAGCCGCGGCCTGTCCGAGACCGCGGCGCGCAATCTGCTCACCTACGCGTTCGGCGCCGAAGTCATCGAGCGCATCCCGGTGGCTTCGCTCAGGCAGCGCCTGGAAGCTTCGGTGCTGGCGCAGACGCAGGGCATCACGGAGCCGCGGCCATGAGCGCGCGCCAAGGCGCGCTCGCGACTGCAGGTGCAGCGGCTTTCGACGTCGCGCGCATCCGCGCCGATTTCCCCATTCTCGGCACCAGGCCCGGAGGCAGGCCGTTGGTGTACCTGGACAACGCGGCCTCGAGCCAGATGCCGCAGCAGGTGATCGAGCGCCTGGTACGCTACCAGAGCAGCCAGCACGCGAACATACACCGCGCGGTGCATACGCTGTCCGAAATCGCCACCGCCGAATACGAGGAGGCAAGGCGCAAGCTGGCGCGCTTCGTCCATGCGCGCGAGGAGCGCGAGGTCATTTTCACCAGCGGCACCACGGAATCGATCAACCTGGCGATGCACGGCTGGGGGCGCAAGTTCATCGGTCCCGGCGACGAAATCATCCTGACCACGCTCGAGCACCATTCGAACATCGTGCCCTGGCAGATGCTGGCCGAGGAGAAAGGCGCGAACATCCGCGTCGTCCCGATCGATGACGCCGGCGAACTGCAGCTCGACGCGTACGAGCAGCTGTTCAATGAGCGCACCAGGCTGGTCGGCGTGGCGCACGTGTCCAACGCGCTCGGTACGGTCAATCCGGTCAAGCGCATGATCGCGTACGCGCATGCGCGCGGCGTGCCGGTGCTGGTCGACGGCGCGCAGGCGGCGCCGCACATGACGGTCGACGTGCAGGATCTCGACTGCGATTTCTACGCGTTCTCCGGACACAAGCTGTGCGGCCCGACCGGCATCGGCATCCTCTACGGCAAGGCGGCCCTGCTCGAGTCGATGCAGCCGTTCAAGGGCGGCGGCGACATGATCCTCTCGGTTTCTTTCGAGAAGACCATCTACAACGTGATCCCGCAGAAATTCGAGGCCGGCACGCCGCCGATCGCGGCCGCGATCGGTCTGGGCGCGGCCGTCGATTACCTCTGCGCGATCGGCATGGATGCGATCGCCGCACATGAGCGCGCCCTGCTCGGTTACGCGACGCAAAAGCTGGCGGGCATACCGGGCTTGCGCATCATCGGCACTGCCGCCGACAAGGCCGCGGTATTGTCGTTCACGCTGGCCGGAGTGCATCCGCACGACGTGGGCACGCTGCTCAACGAGGACGGAGTTGCGGTGCGCACCGGGCATCATTGCGCGCAGCCGGTGATGCAGCGTTTCAAGATTCCGGCGACCTCGCGCGCGTCCTTTGCTTTCTACAACACCATGGCCGAAGTCGATGCGCTCGCCGCCGGCATCGTCAAGGTGCAAAAGGTATTTGGCTGATGTCCGATCCGAAATCGCTGTATCAGGAAGTAATCCTCGATCACAACCGCAAACCGCGCAATTGGGGTGCGCTGGCGCAGGCGAGCCACAAGGCCGAAGGCCACAACCCGCTGTGCGGCGACCATCTGCACGTGGAACTCAATGTCGAGGCCGACCGCATCGCCGCGATCGCGTTCGAAGGCGAATCCTGCGCGA
>JAJZUN010000776.1 GCA_021848555.1 Pseudomonadota bacterium
AAGGGCAGGTGCTCGGCGGTGGCATCGATCGCTTGCGCGAGATGCGCCGGCCGCTGCGCCCGCATGGAGGCGGAGGGCTCGACGGGCGTGACCTCGCGATCGACAGGTTCGTAGGAACCGGCGCCGGCACCGACGTTGAGCACGGTCTTGGCCGGTCCCAGTGCTTCGGCGATCATCGCGGCGATGCGCGGGTCGGGCTGGCGATAGGCGCTGTAGGATTGCCCGATCCGGCCGTAATCGGCATCGCCGGCGCTGCCGTCCTGATGGCGCATTGCTTCCTCCCTGTCATCTGGGGAGCACAATACGACAAGCGGAGGGCGCTGTTCAGGAAAAATGCAATTAGGGGGAGAAGAGTGGTAGCAGCGGGCGGAATCGAACCGCCGACCTACGGGTTATGAGTCCGTCGCTCTAACCAACTGAGCTACACTGCCACACGCCACCGGCTGGCCGGCGGAAAGTGCGCCGATATAAGGGCGGTGCATGGGGGCTGTCAAGCGCCATCGCCCCCGTAATGACCCTTTGCCGGCAGCGCTTGACGAGCGGCGAAAAGCCAGCCTCGACCCCGCGTTCCGCCGGGCTGCGCCGGTTCGCCTTGACCGCCTGCTCCCGGCGCGATTCCATCGGGGCATGAAGGGCATCGCACTCCTCCTCGCCAGCGCGCGGGCGGTCGTCTCACACGGTGCCCTGACGGCCGATGCGGGCTTCTCCCGCTGGTTCGAGGCCAAGGTCTGGCCGGCGGCGCAAGCCTCCGGCGTCAGTCGCGCCACTTTCGAGGCGGCGGTGACCGGTCTAGAGCCCGATCTTTCCCTGCCCGATCTCAAACCGACCGGCGGCGGCAACGCCTTCCAGGCCGAGTTCCAGAGCCCCGGCGCCTATCTCGCCGACAGCAAGCTCAATGGCCTCGCGGCTGGCGCCCGCAAGCGGTTCGCCGCCAACCGGGCGGTGCTTGAGCGGACGGCGCGGGCGACCGGCGTGCCCGCTGGCATCGTGCTGGCCGTCTGGGGCAAGGAATCGGCGTTTGGCGCCGCCAGGATCGAGAAGGATGCCATCCGTACTTTGGCGACGCAGGCCTATATGGGCTCGCGGCGCGACGAGTTCTTCCCCGAACTGGTGGCGGCGCTGGTCATTCTGCAGCAGGAGCATATCTCTCGCGCCGCCATGAGGAGTTCCTGGGCCGGCGCGCTCGGCCAGCCGCAGTTCATGCCGACCAAGTTCCTCACCGACGCGGTCGACGGCGACGGCGACGGCCGCCGCGACATCTGGACCTCGACGCCCGACGTGCTGGCCTCGATCGGCCATTTCCTGAAATCGCGCGGCTGGAAGGCCGGCGTGCCCTGGGGCGTCGAAGTGAGGCTGCCCGCTTCGGTGCCCTGCAGCCTGGAAGGCCCCGATCAGGGGCAGCCGCTGTCGTCCTGGGCGAAGGCGGGTGTGACGCGCGCCGATGGCCGGCCGCTCGCCGGTTCCGACTTCGGGCCGGTCGGGCACCTGTTGATGCCGGCGGGGCGGATGGGGCCGGCCTTCCTGGTGTCGGACAATTTCTATGTGCTGAAGGCCTATAACGAATCCGACGTCTACGCGCTGACCATCGGCATGGTCGGCGATCGGCTGGACAAGGCGCAGTCGATCCGGGGCGGCTGGGGCAAGGTGGGCGGCTTCAGCCGCAGCGATGTGCGGGCGATGCAGAGGCGGCTCGAAGCCATGGGCCATGACGTCGGCACCACTGACGGGCTGGTCGGTTTCCGTACCCGCGTGGCCATCGGGCGCTGGCAGGCCAAAAACGGGCTTCCCGTGACCTGCTATCCCGACAAGGCGGTGATTTCGGCGCTGAAATGAAGGGGGCGCCGAAGCGCCCCCCACGTGTTCATTGCTGGCTCATTGATTGTTGTTGATCGGGGCCGATGCATCAGGCGGCCGGGTGAATCTCGATCCGCTTGGTCGCCTTGGGTTGATCCGGCGACCGCGGCACCATGACCTTCAGCACACCCTTGTCGAAGTCGGCCGTGATCTTGTCGCGGTCCGGCGTAAACGGCAGGGTGAAGGAGCGCATGTAGGTGCCGACCGACCGTTCGGTCAGGTGATAGCGGCGCTTGTCGTCCTTTTCCTCGTGGTCGGACTTGCGTTCGGCCCTGAGGGTGAGGACATCATCATCCAGCTCGAGTTCGATCGCCTTCGGGTCGATGCCCGGCAGTTCGGCGGTCATCTCGAGGCCGGTTTCGGTTTCGGCAATGTCGACGCGCGGGCTCAGGAAGCTCTCGCTGGAGGCGAGGGTCGGCAGACCCCATCCCCGAGTGAAGCTGTCAAAAAGCTGGTCCATCTCGCGGCGCAGCGACAGGAACGAATCTTCGTGCGAGCGGGAGGGAGCCGATCCGCGCCCGAAGGGCATCAGGGTTTTCTTGTCCATGGCTAACTCCTCGTATCTCGCGGAGTCGCTGGACGAACGCCTGATCGGCGTCCGCCAGGGACCCCGTAACGTGGCCTCTCATATATGGGGAGCGGGGCTTTCGGAGTGAAGACCCGAACATGCGACTGGGGCGGACATTTCTGCCCGCCCCAGCGAAA
>JAJZUN010000777.1 GCA_021848555.1 Pseudomonadota bacterium
CCGGCGATTCAATTCCAGCATTCAAAGGCCAGGCGCTCGCCGCCGGTTTCGGCGTGCTCGCTGCGCAAGACGTGGCGCTGCGCGCGACGGTCATCATCGACCCCGAAGGCATCATCGCGTCGGTCAGCACCAACATCCCCGAACGCGTCGCCAATTATTTCGGCATCGACGCAGTGGTCGCTTTCCATCTCACGCGCGGCTGCCCGCCGACCGTGGCGGCATGAGTCGACGGCAAGCCGCATTCGATGCTTCGCTCTCTACCTTGGAGGAGACCGCCCCATGATCCGTATACGCAGCGCGTATCCCGCATCGAAGTCGGCGCCTGCCACGCCGGTCGCGCCGTATACAAGGGAGACGGAGTCACAGCAACAAACTCGAGAGCTCGAAATCGATTGCGACGGGCGCACCTTCATCCTGCGCATCCCGCCGGGCACCAAACCGCCAATCATTGCATGACCCGCGCACATATTGCCGGCAGCTTGAAATGCTGAAAATAGCTTGACATTATCGTGGCCCAGAATGATAAACATTCCTATCTAGCCAACACGACATCGACCGTCCCATGTATATCTGCGTCTGCAATGCGGTGACCGAACGCGAGATTCGCCGCTGTGCCCAGCTGGGGTGCACGCTGGGCGACCTGCGCGAGCAACTCGGTGTCTGCACAAACTGCGGCAAGTGCAAACACGCGGCCAAGCAAATTCTGCGCGAAGAGCGCTCTGCCGGCGGCGAATCCTCCGCCATGCAACCGGCTTAGCCCTACCGTCTTCATTACTATTGCGTTGCGTACCGACGTGCCGTGGTTTCGGTGTGTCGTTGCGAGTGCTAAGCTTCTGCGTACGCTGCGACGCGGATCATCCGGATCCGCCGCCGGCGCGATCCTGGAGGCGACATGAAAGGCGAAAAGAAGGTCGTGCAGTACCTGAACACGGTGCTTACCAACGAGCTCACCGCAATCAACCAGTATTTCCTGCATTCACGCATGTTCGAGAATTGGGGGCTGTTGAAGCTGCATGAGCACGAGCACAGGGAATCGCTCGACGAGATGAAACATGCAGACAAGCTGATCGAGCGCATCCTGTTTCTGGAAGGTCTGCCCAACCTGCAGCAACTGAACAAGCTCCTGATCGGCGAGAACGCGCCGGAGTGCATCAAGTGCGACCTCAGGATGGAGCGCGCGGCGTATTCAGTATTGAAGGAAGCGATTGCGCACTGTGAAAGCGTGGGCGATTTCGTCACGCGCGAGCTGTTCGAGGACATCCTCGAATCCGAGGAAGAGCACATCGATTGGTTGGAGACTCAGGTCGGCTTGATCGACAAGGTGGGTGTGCAGAATTATCTTCAGTCGCAGATGTAGGCGCGCAGGCAATATGCCTGCCGTTCGGCGAAATGCGAAATGCGAAAGTCGAGAGGCCGACCCGCACCACCTGCGGGTCGCCGCCGGGCACGCCGCGCGCAACGCGCTCGCCTGCGCCGCCGCCGCTGTCCTCGATCTGGGACGCCCATTGCAGCGCCCCTGGAGGCGCTGCGACGTGACTGACGACAAATACTTCGCCGACAACAGCGTCTGCGAGCGACAAGGGCTCTGTCACCAGAGATAAAACATGAATACCCACGGGACCACCCCAGCGCTCGTAGCTACAGCGTAGGCGAGCCAGGCCGCAAACCGGCGCGCGGGCGCGGCCGAGGCGCGCGCGATGAGTTTTCCCCCCAGCCAAAGTGCGGCAACAGCACCGATTCCAAGTAAAGCGCCGCGCAGCCACGGTAGTCCCGGTATGCGCACCCCGTCGCCCGAAAGGATGGTCACGCTAAGCGCAGACAGCCCGAGGAACACGCCGATACCGGCGAGCGGAACCAGTCCATGGGCGAGGCGAAAGTGGTCGCCGCGCACGCGCAGCAGCGCCGCGGCGACACGCAGCCAGAGCCACATCCAGCCGCCCACGACGATTGACGTGGTACCAATGTAGCCAAGAATGATGGCCCCATCCAACCAGGTGAATACGTCGTTTACTTCCGCGTAGTGGGTCAGCACCCACCAGGGAATGTCGTCAGAAAGCGGGCCATAGATCTCGTGGGCCAGCAGCCATTCGGCGGCAGCGATCTTGGCTTTTACCAACCAGGGTGACGCGGTCCACTGCAGGGCGCCGTTGGCGACGCCGATCAGACCGAACAGCAGCAAACGGACTTCCCACGGATTGGTGTCGCGGCCGGTAAGGGCTGCGATTTCGCTCCCCGGGGCACGGCCAGCCAGGGCAACCGCATTGCGGTGACCGGCGCAACTCGAACACATGTGGCAGCGTACGTTGCTGTTGGCGCTGCGAAGTTTGAGCATCGGCGCGCAGTTCACCGTCTGCGCATTCGGGGTGGTTTCGGCCTTGTAGCGATCCCACGCGACTGGGTCTGCGCGAAAGTGCAGCGGTGCCATGCGCGCGAGCAGGCCGAAGATGCCGTTCGCGGGGCAAAGGTAGCGGCACCAGACACGTTTGCCCTTGCCCCATATCAGTCCGACGACAACCGCGACGACGGTCGACCCGCCCAGGATCAATAGCCATG
>JAJZUN010000778.1 GCA_021848555.1 Pseudomonadota bacterium
ACCGCAGCCACATCGGCACCGTGGAGGCGGCGTTGCGCGCGCTCGGCAAGCGGGTTGAGGTCAGTGTGATGGCGGCGGCGTAGGAGCGAGCGGCTACTGTTCGGCCGCGCGGCGATCCATACCATGTCGATTTGCGTGGGAACCTTGGGAACCTTGGGAACCGGCTCAGAAAGTGGCGGATTCCTGCCGGTTGCAGAGGGGTGCCGCCGGTTCCCAATCTGATTCGCGGCTTGGGAACCTTGGGAACCGGCGGATTTCTGCCGATTCGCCTTGGCCGCAGGGGCTTGGTTCCCAGCTTCTTCGATCGCGCAGCGCGACAGTCTTGCGCTCGTTGGCGATCCGGTCCCAAATCCGGCACGCCATCGAGAGCAACCACCATGAAGTTCCGCTTGCTGGTCATCACCGCCGCCACCGTCGTATGCGCCTCGGCCGCGCATGCCACCTGCTACCCCGATCCCAGCCAAGGGGTGTATGGCAACTGCGAAATGGCGCCGTTGCCGAGGTTCGTCACGGACGCGATGCAGCGCGCATGGCAACCGCCGCAGACCTATGTGCAGCCCTATCAGCCGCAGCACACAACATCCGGTGTCCTGCCGGGACTGATCCCGGCGCAAGGGAATGACCATGGCGACTGACGGTCAGGCGCGCTGCGACCGCGAGAAGCCCCTGATAGGCCGCGCGCGGGGGTTTCGTGTCTCGGCGCATGGCAGGCTGTTCGTGCCCTGTGCGCTGGTAGGCCGCGCGCGCGGGTTTGGGAAGGGGTGGCGCTTCTCAAGCAGCAGCCGGCGACTGCGTCTGAATGGGCGCCATCCGTTGGCCGCAGGTCGCTCCCCCGGAGCCTCAATGAGGCCAGCCGGTTGTTCTAGCGCGCAATCTTCTCATGTGGCATGCACCCCCATCAAGGATCATCGGAGCACTTATAATCCTTTTCCAGATAGGACAGTAGGACAGATGCAGAACTAACGGTATAGTTCTGGATTTTACTATCTAGTTTTTCCCCAAATCCGAGTTTTATCATCAAAATCAGGTGATCGCGTTCCGCTTTGCTTATCAGGAGACGGCTCAGATGTCCGTTGGAATCTGGCCGCGTGTCTATCAGGGAGGCAAACACAAGAGGCGTGGCATCAAAGATCTTTTGCTGGACGTAATTAAGCTGTGCCCTGATTTTCGGCGCCTCTGCCGCTAGCATTGCATAATCAACGTTATGTTGCGGGGCTGTGATAAACAATTGGCAAATATCAGCCAATCGCTTGTAAAGATGTTCCTCGACACCATACAGGTCTGCAAGCCTATCATTGAAGCCAACAACCAGTGTTTGTAGATGGAATGACCTAAGCATTCTGATATCGTCGTCTATCTCCAGTTGAAAAGATGTGGAATTATTTACGCATTCTGCCATTTGTTCGGAATTTGCGCGCGACAATTCCTGTTCTGCGACATATTGGATATCCTCGATTCTTCCTAGTTGTCGGACGTAATCCAACACAAAACTGTAGCTGTCATCTGATTTTGCTGAACTCGCAGCAAATAGCGCTCCGAATGCGATAATAACTGCCAATCTAGTCATCGATCATCTGGCCTCGGCACGCCAGTCACGATGAACACCGTGCCGCCGTTCTGTCCTGCTACTTCAACGGCTTGGCGCGCCCTGCCCCACGCCCGATCCAGCAGAGAGTTTGCCGCTGTGACGCGGGCAGCAGCGGGTTGCGCGGCATCGCCGCAGATCGTGGCTAGCGTTTCGATCGCGGCCGGCGTGTGCTCGCGCGCGGCATCCTCGACGGCCCGCAGCGCCTTGGGCCGGCCACCTGGATTGCCAGATTGTCCTTTCGCGAACGGCATTCAGTGCTCCTGTTCTGAGCGTGTCACGAGTTCACCGCATTCGCAACGGTCAGATCGGCCAACGAGTCAATGCGTGCCCGATCGCTTCACCGATGGCGGCCGGATCATCGCGCGCGGCATCGGCCAGCAGTCCGGCGCGCACCAGGGCCGCAATCTCCGCCTTACCGAGTTCCAGCCGCACCATGCGCTTCCCCTCGCGCCGTCGCGCCCGGCTCGCCCGCATCCGCTCGGCAGCCGATCGGGCACGCACGACGAGAGCCGCGCCACTCGGAGCCGCCGGCGGGGATGGCGTGGCCTCGGCCATCACGTCGGTTGCGCGTAACGGGGGCGCGTCGGCCGGCTCCACGGCGTCGATGAAGCCCCGGCGGCGCAGCGCGTCGGCATGGCCGGGGTTCGCGGGCACCAGAACCCAGCCCGTGAAGAAGCGGTGCCGCATGGGACGAAGCATCATGTCCGCACCTCCGCCACGGCGGCGCCAGGCACGGGCGGGTGACATGCCCAGCAGCGCCAGCCGCGCGGCGCCTCGGCCTCGCGCCACCAGCGCGCGCCACGGCAGCAGCAACACCAGCAGCCCCCAGACGGCGCCGCTTCCGGGTCCGGCCAGGACGGCGGGCGTTGCAGCGCGGCAGCCTGTAGCCGGCGCAAGCGGGCCGCGTGCGCCATGTGATCGGCGAGGCGCCACCGGGCCGGATCGGTGCCGCCGTCCACCTCGGC
>JAJZUN010000779.1 GCA_021848555.1 Pseudomonadota bacterium
GCAGAACGTCCCGGCGATCCGCGTCGGCGGGCAGCTCACCAAGAGCCCCTATCAGTATGTGGTCCAGAGCGCGAGCACGGAGGAACTGTATCATTGGGCGCCGCTGGTCGAAGCCCGACTGAAGACCCTGTCGGCACTGGTGGACGTGTCGAGCGATCTGCAGATCGCCCGCCCGCAGGTGACCGTGAATATCGACCGCGAAAAGGCTTCCGCGCTCGGCGTCTCGGCGCAGCAAATCGAGGCCGCGCTCGCCAACGCTTACGGCGCCCAGCAAGTGTCCACGATTTACACGGCGACCAACCAATATTGGGTGATCCTGGAACTCGAGCCGCGCTACCAGACCGATCCTGCGGCGCTGGGTCTGCTCTATGTGCGCTCGTCCACGGGTGCGCTGGTGCCGCTCAGTTCTGTGGCGAAGCTCACTTACGGTGTCGGTCCGCTCGCGATCAGCCACCTCGGCCAGTTGCCCTCGGTGACCATGTCCTACGATCTACGCCCCGGAATATCGCTGTCGCAGGCGATCACCGAAATCAACGGCGCGATGCGCGAGCTGCGGGTCCCGGCCACGCTCAATACGTCCTTCCAGGGCACAGCGCAGGCGTTCCAGGCCTCGCTCAAAGGCATGGGCCTGCTGCTGTTGTTGGCTATCCTGGTGATCTACCTTGTGCTGGGGATACTGTACGAGAGTTTCATCCATCCGCTTACCATCCTCTCGGGGCTGCCTACGGCAGCCCTGGGCGCGCTGGTAACGCTGCTCGCTTTCGGCATCGAACTGAACATGTATGCGTTCGTCGGCATGATCATGCTGATCGGCATCGTCAAGAAGAACGCCATCATGATGATCGACTTTGCGATCGAGGCGCAGCGCAAAGAAGGCAAGGCGCCGGCGGACGCAATCTACGAAGCCTGCATCGTGCGCTTCCGGCCGATCATGATGACCACCATGGCGGCGCTGATGGGCAGCCTGCCGATCGCCTTGTCGATCGGCGCCGGCGGCGATGCGCGCAAGCCTCTGGGCCTTGCGGTAGTCGGCGGCCTGCTGGTGTCGCAAGTGCTGACGCTGTACATCACGCCGGTGATTTACATCTATTTCGAGCGCCTGCAGCAATGGATGGCGCGGCGGCGCGGCGTGCCCGACGAACCCAAGCTCAACGCGGCAGACTGAATCGGACTCAAACTGCGCGCGAGCGCGCCGGATTCCCGGACGCCGCTGCGGCCGCGCGCTCGCGTGCGCGGAACAGCAGGCGCAGGCCCAGCAGCACGACCAGCACCGCCGCGTAGATCGCCGGCTGGGTGATATCTTTTTTCACCAGCCACCAGTAGTGAATCACGCCGCCGACAGCGACGGCATAGACCAGGCGGTGCAGGGCGAGCCAGTTCTTCGCCCCGAGCCGTTTCACCATGGCAGCGGTCGAGGTGGCGGCGAGCGGAAGCAGCAGCAGGAAACTGCTGAAGCCGGCAGTAATGAAAGGCCTTTTGATCACGTCCTTGACGATGGCGGCGAAATCGAAAAACTGGTCGAGCCAGATGTAGGTGAAGAAGTGCAGCACGGCGTAAAAGAAGGCATATAGCCCGAGCATGCGGCGCAGCCGCAGCAGCCAATTCCACCCGGCGAGCTTTCTCAGCGGCGTGACGCTAAGCGTGATCAAAAGGAAAGACAGCGTCCAGGTGCCGGTGGAATGAGTGATCGCTTCGATCGGATTGGCGCCCAGCGTCCGCATGAATGCGCCGATGACCAGGCGCGCGAGCGGGACCAGGCACAGGAGGAATACCACCGGCTTGACCCAGCTCGCGCGTGCGCGCGGCCCCCAATCGATCGCCAACGCCGTAGCCTAGAAGTTTTTCTTCAAATCCATGCCGGCATACAAGCTCGCGACCTGGTCGGCATAGCCGTTGAACATCAGCGTCTTGCGCTTCATGAATTCGCCGATGCGCCTTTCCTTCGCCTGGCTCCAACGCGGGTGATCGACCTCGGGGTTGACGTTGGAGTAGAAGCCGTATTCGGCCGGCGACGCCTTCATCCAGGCCGTTTGCGGCATGCGCTCGACAAAGCGGATGCGCACGATGGACTTGCCGCCTTTGAATCCGTATTTCCACGGCACCACCAGGCGGATCGGAGCGCCGTTCTGCTTGGGCAGGACCTCGCCGTACATGCCTACTGCCAGGATGCTGAGCGGATGCATCGCCTCGTCCAGGCGCAGACCCTCGATGTAGGGGTAAGAGAGCACCGGCAGGCGCAGACCCGGCATGTTGTCCGATTGATACACGCTCACGAACTCGACAAACCTCGCCTTGCCGGTCGGCTCGGCCTGCCGGATCAGGTCACCCAGCGCGAAACCTACCCAGGGGATGACCATCGACCAGCCCTCGACGCAACGCATGCGGTAAATGCGTTCCTGCAAGGCCATGGCCTTCAGCAGATCGTCGATCGCCCAGATTTTGGGCTTTTTCACCTCGCCCTCGACCATCAGCGTCCAGGGTTTGATTTTCAGTTTGCCCGCGTAGCGCGCGGGTGAGTCCTTGTCGGTGCCGAACTCGTAGTAATTGTTG
>JAJZUN010000780.1 GCA_021848555.1 Pseudomonadota bacterium
TAAGAGAAAGCAGAGCCGGAGGTAAACGCATGACTGAAGTGGTAGCAACCAATCAGACCATCCTCGTGGTCGGCGGCGGCATCAGCGGCATGACCGCCGCGATCGAAGCCGCCGAATGCGGCAAGCAAGTGGTGCTGGTGGAAAAATCGCCCACGCTGGGCGGACGCACCGCCCTCCTGTACCGCTATTTCCCCAAGCTATGCCATCCGACCTGCGGCCTGGAAATCAACCTGCGCCGGATCAAGTCCAACCGCAACATCCGCGTGCTCACGCTGGCCGAAGTCAGCGCGATTTCCGGCAAGCGCGGCGACTACAGCGCGACCGTGAACATCGCGCCGCGCTACGTCAACGAGAATTGCACCGCCTGCGGCGCCTGCTCCGCTGCGGTCGAGACCGAAGTGCCGAATCCGTACAACTACGGCCTGGACAAAATGAAGGCGGCCTATCTGCCGCATGCGATGGCCTATCCGCAGCGCTATGTGCTCGACGCCTCGGTCATCGGCACCGCCGACGCCGACAAGGCCAGGGCCGCGTGCAAGTACGGCGCGATCGACCTCGGCATGCGCGAGGAGACCATCACCATCAAGGCCGGCGCCGTGGTTTGGGCCACCGGCTGGCAACCCTACGACGCGGCGAAAATCCAGCCCTACGGCTACGACCGTTTCGCCAACGTCATCACTTCGCTCGAGTTCGAGCGCCTCGCCGACCCGCACGGACCGACCGGCGGCAAGATCCTGCGCCCCTCGGACGGCAAGGAAGCGAAGAACATCGCCTTCATCCAGTGCGCCGGCTCGCGCGACGAGAACCATCTGCGCCATTGCTCGCGCATCTGCTGCATGGCCTCGCTCAAGCAGACCCAGTACGTGAAAGAGGCCTGGGGCGACGCGGCGAAATCGACGGTCTATTACATCGACATCCGCGCGATCGACCGCTTCGAGGACTTCTACCAGAAGGTGCAGAAGGATCCCACGGTGAGCTTCCTCAAATCCAAGGTGGCGAAAGTCACCCAGGACAAGTCGGGCGACGTGATCCTGCACGGCGTGGACACCGAGGGCTACCATCGCTACGCCAACGCGCACGACCTGGCCGTGCTCGCGATCGGCATGCAGCCCAGCGTCGCGGGCGTGGACATCCCGGCCGAGGTCATCGCCGATTCGAGCGGCTTCATCGAAAGCTCCGCGGCTGAATCCGGTCTGTTCGGCGCCGGCTGCGCCACCAACGCGCTCGACGTCAACCGCGCGGTGCAGAGCTCGACCGCGGCGGCGCTGCGCGCGATCCAGGTCATCAACAAAGCAGCTAGAGCAGAGGCATAAGACAAATGGCCGACATGAAAACCGCCGCGTACGTCTGCAAAGGCTGCGGCATCGGCGAGCGCGTCGACACCGCGCAGATGGCGAAAATCGCCACCAAGGAAGGCAAAATGCATCTGGTGCGCGAGCACGACTTCCTGTGCAGCGGCGCCGGCGTGCAGCTCATACGCGACGACATCGAGAAAGAAGGCGTCACCCACGTGATGATCGCCGCCTGCTCGCGCCGCGCCAAGACCGAGGCGTTTCATTTTCCCGGCGTCGCGCTCGCGCGCGCCAACATCCGCGAAGGCGTGATCTGGGCGCAACCCGACACCGGGGAAGCGCGCGAGACCACGCAGGAGATGGCCGACGACTACGTGCGCATGGGCTGCGGTGAAGTCAAGAAAATGCAGGTCCCCGGCGGCAACCCGGAGACCGGCCACGCGAAGCGCCTGCTGGTCGTGGGCGGCGGCGTCTCCGGCCTTACCGCGGCGCTCGAGGCCTCGCTGACCGGCTACCAGGTGGTGCTGGTGGAGAAATCCGGCAGCCTCGGCGGCTGGGCGGCGACGCTGCACAAGCGCATGCCGGTGCGCGAGCCCTATGCCGATCCGCAGGACAGCGGCATGGCCGAACTCATTGCAGCGGTGACGCGCGACCCCAACATCAAGGTCCACACCAATGCCGTCATCGCCAAGACCGACGGCGCGCCGGGACGCTTCAAAGTGGACATCAGCGTGGAAAGCGGGTCGTCGCTCGCCGAGGAAGTCGGCGCGATCATCCAGGCCACCGGGTTCAGCACCTACGACATCGCCAAGCTGCCCGAACTCGGCGGCGGCAAGAGCGCCAACGTGATCGACCAGGCGGGGCTGGAACGGCTGGCGGCGGAGGCTGCGGCCAAGGGCCAGCCGATACGCCGGCCTGCGGACGGCGGCGAAGTGAAATCCGTGGTGTTCGTGCAATGTGCCGGCCAGCGCGACGAATCGGGCAAGCACCTCGCCTACTGCTCCGGCTTTTGCTGCGGCGCGAGCGTGAAGCAGGCGATGTATTTCAAGGACGCGAATCCCGCGATCGACACGGCGGTGATCTACACCGATCTGCGCCTGCCCGGCAACGGCGAGGACTTCTACCGCAGCGCGCAGAAGAAAGGCGTGACCTTCACCAAGGGCAAGGTGACTTCGGTCGAAGCGCGCGGCGACGCCTGCGAAGTCAAATTCCGCGACCTGATCCTGGACGAGGATGCCACCGTCGCCAACGCGGATCT
>JAJZUN010000781.1 GCA_021848555.1 Pseudomonadota bacterium
AAGTCCAAGCGCCTTGCCGAGCGCGTGAGAGAGATTCTTGGGTTTTATATTGGCTACATGAAGGATGATTTTTCGATTTTTTTACCTGCCCGTGCGCTGCGCTCGCAGGACACGGCCAATAAGCACTGGATCGGCTGAAACATCCGGCAGCAAAGCCTCTGCCAATGTTGCCCAATCGACGAGGCGCAGATAGTCAGGTTCAAGGTTGTAGTGGCGGCGCGCATCTATGCCGTACAGGTCGAAATCGACCACACGCACCCAGTCCAGCCAGCTCGCTTTTTGCGACTGCCATTCGGGTTCCCCGGCATGCTCCACGTCTGCGTCGGGTAGCGATTCCAGCTCGCTGGCGATACGCTCTAGCCACGTTTGATGCTCTGGCGCTAGCTGCACCAGGCGGCGCAAGGTTTTCATGGCCTGGATTCGCGAGGTGTCGGATGCCCGCCTTCTTTGCATCCATCCGCGTTTGGTTTCGGCCGCCCACTCGATGCCGGCCTTGCGATATTCAGCGTTCAAATCCAGCGGCGGCAGATCGAGATCAAAGTCAATCGCCAGTCTCTCGATGTGCACCCCGGTTCGGATGACGTCGGCGTGAAAGGCCGCGCACCGCTGTGGTGTGACCAAGCGTAGCCGCTGCAGTTGCCGCGCCAGCTTGTGTGCCGCGGCGCGATGCGGTTCGCGCAGCGGCTGCGCGGGGCTTTGCTTTGGTTGGGGGTAGCTCGGCCGCTTCGAAGCTGCCGGGTCGTCCTCGAACAAGTCCAAGACCGAATCCGTGGCGTCAATCAGGGTGGACAAGAAAGCCTTGCGGTCGCCTGCCGGGATCGATTGATCGACCCAGTCCCACATGCGTTGCATACCCGTGAAATCGGTGCAAAACAACCTGTAGAACGCAGCCCGCCGATGCGGCATTTCGGCTCGGTCGTCGAATCTCGCTTGGTTGGAATCGAAATACGCGCGCGCCCACTCCGGCAGGGATTTCGCAGGAGTGGGCGCACGAGATTGCATGACGCTTCAGACGATTGAAGCCTGCCATGCGGCAAACCGCACCGGGACGATGCCGGGCAAATTCGCAAGATGGTTTTTCCAGGCTCGCGCTACGCCAGGGAGGTTTTCGAGCACACCCTCGCGCAGCAAAAAGCGCGCGTCGATGTGCACGTTCATCTTTCCATCCTTGCGCGCGCTGATGCGAGCTGTGATCCATTGCTCGTAGCACTCGTAACGGATGCGAGTCCAGGCCCCCCGCTTGAAAAACGAAGGTAAATCGTTGGGTTCAATCGCGCCGGCGCGAACGAACAGCGCTGCATCCACGCCATGGAAAATCATGGTCGTCCGGCTTCTGAAGAGAGGAGAGCTACGGTCGCCGCAGCAGTAGATGCAATCGGGCGTGAGCGACTCGAGCGCCGACGACACTTGGCAGGCGGTATCGGCGCGCATCACAGTTTCCCCTCGAAAACACGCGCCATGAGACGGCGCCGGCTATCCGTATTCAAGTGGGCGTAGCGCTGCACCATGCGCAATTGGCGGTGCCCCAGGGTGTCCGCGATCTCCAGCAGGCTGGCACCGTGCTGTGCCATGTAGCTTGCCGCCGTGTGGCGGCAGTCGTGGAAGCGAAAATTCTTGATGCCGGCCTGTGCGATCGCGTCGCGAAACGCCTGCTCGGTGGCGTAGGGCTTGGATGGGCGCAAGCGTGAGCGAAATACGAGTGCGGTACTGGTTTGGGCATCTTTCGGCGCGAATCTGGACAACTCATCGAGCGCTTGCGGCAACAGCACCAGCACACGGCGGTCTCCGTTCTTGGTGTCGTGCAAGATGGCTTCGCCGCGCTCCAGATCGATGTCGCACCAGCGCAGCGCCAGCAGTTCGCCTCTGCGAGCGCCGGTGGTCAATGCCATGAGAACCAGCAGATACAGCCTTGCCCATGAACTCTCGCGACAGGCCAACAGGAGGCGGTTGCGTTCATCATCCGTGAGGTAACGCACGCGCCCGCGTGTTTCGGGGTTTTTGTCGACGTATTTCGTTGGCGACTCGAAACCACGTGGCACCAGCCGATTGCGCCGCGCCCAGGCATACAGCGCGGCCAGCGCCACCAGGTAGCGATTTAGGGTTGCGCCGCTGCGCCGGCCTGCCTTCTTGCGAAAAATTGGGTTGCCGTCGGCGTCGCGCCCGCCATAGACCTTCGCCGGCTCGCTGGCCAGGGCGGCCATTGCGGCGTCGATGTCGTCGGCCGTGATGCCGACCATGGGTCTTCCGCCCAGCAGGCGGACCCATGCGCTGATGCGCTGGTATCGGGTTTCGTCGCGCCCGTTGTAGGCGCTTAGATACTGCCCGGCGATGTCTGCCAGGTTCATGGCGGCTGCGGCAACAGCCGGTTCTTGCGGTGCGTTCATGTCGGTTCCTCGCTATGTGATGCCGATTTTCATCGGCGGTCTACGCAAAGGCCCGACAAGGGCTTGAAACTAAAGGAGTTTGGCTCCCCGACCTGGGCTCGAACCAGGGACCTGCGGATTAACAGTCCGTCGCTCTACCGACTTAGCTATCGGGGAACAGCC
>JAJZUN010000782.1 GCA_021848555.1 Pseudomonadota bacterium
CTCATTTCGGCAAGCTCGGCGGTTGCGGAAAAGCCGCTGACATCGTCCACGACGCGCCTGCGCACCGGCTGGGCGGCGTCGGCGCCGGCACCGTGCGCAGCGACCTCTCCGACAGATCTGCTGACGCCCTGCAGGTCGACAAAGCGCTCGACGACCCCTGGCAACCAATTCGAATTTCCGTCTTCCTCGCGCCACAATGGCGCGGCCAGAACATCCGTGATCGTGTGTCCGGCGTAAGCCTCCGCCAAGTAGTGTCCGGCGGCCATCCACGCCAGCGCGCTCGACCAGCCTGCCAGCCATTCGACGGCGGCAGCACGATGTGCGCGCGCGGCGACTATCCAGTCACGCAAGGCACGCCGGTCGGAAAGCTCCCAGGGCGCGTGCCCGAGCAATTTGAGTCGCTCCGACGGAAAATCGGTCTTCAACCGCTCCCACACACGCTGATTGCGCTGCAGGGCGTGCGTGCCGTTGTCGCGCACGCCCTGCCCGTCGGCCGGCAACGCCCGCGCCTGCTCCAGCAGGGCGTGCGCTTCGGTCTCCATCCAACCGTAGGCGTGGCGCTGCAACCACGCGTCCATGCGCGCGACTTTCGGTCGCGTCAGCTCGTTGTGAGGAATCGCCCTCAACAGTTTTTCCCAGGCACGCGGCCATTCCCCGGCAACCATCGCCGGCCGGGCGCGCAGCGACTGATACAGGCGCTGCCAGATGCTGCACTCGGCAACGCTCAGAGGTAACAACTCGGCCGAGACAAGTTCCAGCGCAGAAGTCACGGAAGAATCCGGGCCGCTTCGAGTATTTCCCGGAACCCGATAGGCAAATCGGTGATTGCTGTTACGATTCCAGTCCACCCCAGGCACCGTCACGCGGCAGGACTCACACTTGATGCAGTTTTCGTGCTGGCTCGCAACCCCGCCCAGCTGACCGACGAGACTGTAGACCTCCGCCGGGCAGACATTGCGCAGCTGCTGCGCCGCTGCGCCGAGACCCAAGGGTACGGTCACATGCCGTGGGTCGGGTCGATAGCGCACGAGCGGAGCGATCCATGTTGTCGGGGAAGCAGCGCTTCGGTGGGCTTCGCCCCAGTCAAGCCGACTGCGCGTGCTATCGTCATAACGATGGTAAGGCCGCAGGAGCAGTTCGCGCAGCGGCAGGCGGCAGGCTTTGTACGCGGCGAGATCGCCGAGCAGCGACGCGCCCCCGGTGAGCGCACCCAGCCCCAGGCCGGCAATGCGTGGCAGTGCCTGCGGCAGGCGCACCATGCTGCGCCAGACCAACGCCACGCGATCGGCGAACGCCGGCAAACGCCGGCCGTAGAAATGACCGATCGCCTGGCCAGCCAGCGCCAGCAAAGGATCGTCCTGTACCGCGACCGGCACCGGCGCACTGCCGGCACGCGAGACCAGGAACCGCACATGCAGTGGCGGTGGCGCCGTCCGGAACACGCACCAACGCGGGCCAAGTCCGCGCGCAAGACGCAAGGCCTGGGCCGCATCGCTGCGCAAACGGGTGAGCTGCACACCCAGGGCCCGGCGCCGCTGGGCGCGGGCGGCGCCGGGCGGCAGCCGCTCGGCGTCGATCATCTGGCCCAGCATGGCTGGCAGGTGGTCGAACAGGGCCGGTCCACCGTGAATTGCCCCTGGCCAGCGCCGAATGAGTTCAGCATTGCGAAAATCGGTGGTGCTGCGCAGTGTTTCGGCGTACTCATGCTGCAGTTCCGCGCGCGTGTAATCGGAACCTTTCTGGCGTATGCGCAATACCGCATCGGCGAAAGTCAGCGCACTGGTGATGGCCGGGGCGATGAAATTCGGGTACGGCACCTCCTGTCCGAGGCCAAGACCACCGCCGCCAACGGCCAGTCCTGCACGTACCCACTCCGGCGTCTCGTCGATTCCCCCGGAGCGGATTACCTTGGCACCGTAGGCGATCTGCTGCGCACCCGCGAGGTAGGATGTGATCACCGGAATGTTGCGCACACGTTCAAACAAATGCGGATGATCGGCAACGCCGGCCTGGGCCAGCCGATCAAGCGGGAGCACCAGCCCCAGCGAAAGCGTGTCGTGGTTCGTATAAAGGAAAGCCGTCATGTTGAGTCGCACCGGGCGACCGGCGAGCTGGCCGTTACGCAGCAGCCACTCCTGCGCCATGCCTTCGCCCGGCCCCAGCTCGAAGCGTTTCTCGATTTCCGGAGATGGCAGGCGGAAGAGTGCCTTGATGCCTTGGGCATAATGCGGAAGCTTCGTCCGTTCCAAGCCTTCGCGCGCCAGCAATCCGGCCGCGTCGCCTTCAGCGAGGAACACCACGGAAGCGTCCACCGGCCCGCGGTCGGTATCGACGCCCACCACACGGTCGCCGTGATACCGCAGACCTGTCGCTGTAGTGGCGGTAATCAGCGTGGCGCCGAAATCAATGGCGCGGCTCGCCAGCCAGCGATCGAGCTTAGGGCGCAGAACGGTCCATGCTTCGCCGTAATCATTGCCAGCATGGGCCCGGGCTTCGAAGCCTGCGGCATTGATGCCGTCATGCAGATACAGGCTGCGCGCGACGAT
>JAJZUN010000783.1 GCA_021848555.1 Pseudomonadota bacterium
ACGATGAATCGCCCAGTTTCGCGCCCAACGGGAAAATGATTCTGTATGCCACGCAGGTCAGCAGTCGCGGCTCCTTGGCAGCGGTGTCGATTGACGGCAGGGTGAAGCAGCGCCTGTCGGTGCAGGCGGCGGACGTCCGCGAGCCTGCCTGGGGCCCGTATTTCAACAACTAGACAAGTAATCAACCAGAAAGGAGAAGGAGATGGGCATGAAGAATTTGTTTGCATTTGTCGCAGTCGCGGCCCTGCTGGCGGGGTGCGCCAGCACCCCCTTGGAAGAATCCAAGGCCGGGGTCGAGGACCGTACGCCGACGACTGCCGTCCCAGCCCAGCCGGGCATATCCACGGTGACGCCGGTCGGGCCCAAAGCGGATCAGGTGCCCAACGAGCTCAAGGACCCCAAGAGCATCCTGTCCAAGCGCAGCATTTTTTACGACTATGACAAATACGACGTCAAGGACGAGTACAAGCCGCTGCTGCAGGCGCATGCGAGCTATCTCGCCAAGCACCGCGACGCCAAGATCCTGATCCAGGGCAATTGCGACGAGCGCGGCAGCCGCGAATACAACATCGCGCTGGGACAGAAACGCGCCGACGGCGTGAAAAAAATCCTGCAGCTGATGGGCGTGCAGGAAGGCCAGATGGAGTCGGTGAGCCTGGGCGAAGAGAAGCCGCGCTGCACCGAGACCACCGAGGCGTGCTACAGCCAGAACCGGCGCAGCGACATGCTCTACCGTGGCGAGTATTGATCGATGAAATTCCGCGCCGCGCTGTTGCTGGGACTTTGGCTTGCGGCCGGCGCAGCCCACGCCGGCCTGTTCGACGACGAGGAAGCGAGGCGGGCGATCGCCGATCTCCGGGTCCAGGCCGAGGCCAACCGGAAGGCGGCGGAAGAACGGCTGACGAAAATAGAAACCCTGGCGCAGGACCGTTCGATCGATCTCTCCCGGCAGATCGACGAGCTGAAACAGGATCTGGCGCGCATGCGCGGGCAGATCGAGGTGCAGGCCAACCAGATCGAAACGCTCGACCGGCGTCAGAAAGACCTGTACGTCGACCTGGACGCGCGCCTGCGGAAGCTCGAAGCAAGCGCCCAGGCGAAGGAGAAACAGGCGGCCAGCGCGCCCGATCCGGTCGCTGAGGGCAAGGCCTACGAGGCCGCCTTGAACCAGTTCAAGCTCGGCAACTATCAGGCATCCGTGGCCGCGTTCCAGGGATTTCTCGCCACCTATCCCGAAAGCCCGCAGGTGTCGAGTGCGCAGTACTGGATAGGCAACGCCTACTACGCCTTGCGCGATTACAAGATGGCGATTGCCGCACAGCAGAAACTGCTCGCGTCCTGGCCCGACAGCGCGAAGGCGCCGGATGCCCTGCTCAACATCGCCAGCAGCCAGGCCGAGATGGGCGAGGCGCGGGCGGCGCGCGAAACCCTGCAGTCCCTGGTCAAGAAATACCCCGGCACGCCGGCCGCGGATCAGGCCAAGCAGCGGCTCGCGGGCAAACGTTAGCGGGGTTGTAGGAGCGAGCGTGCTCGCGAATTATGGAATTCGCGAGCACGCTCGCTCCTACACAGCAAGATTATTCTCATGCGCAAAGCCGTAGTCCTGCTCTCAGGCGGCCTGGATTCCGCCACCGTGCTTGCGCTGGCGGTGCAGCAAGGCTACGCCTGCCATGCGCTTTCGGTGGATTACGGCCAGCGCCACCGGATCGAGCTCGAGTCCGCGGTGCGCGTCGCGCGCGCGCTGGGCGCGGTGGAGCAGAAGACCGTCCGCATCGACCTCACCGCCTTCGGCGGTTCGGCGCTGACCGACGGCAAGATCGCGGTGCCGACAGGCGGCGTGCAAAAAGACGGCATTCCGGTCACCTACGTGCCAGCGCGCAACACCATCCTGCTGTCGCTTGCGCTCGCCTGGGCCGAGGTGCTGCAGGCCGGGGATCTGTTCTTCGGCGCCAATGCGGTCGATTACTCCGGCTATCCGGACTGCCGGCCCGAATACATGCGCGCTTTCGAGCGCCTGGCCAATCTCGCGACCAAGGCCGCGGTCGAAGGCCATAGGCTCACCCTGCATACGCCCATCATCGGCATGAGCAAGGCACAGATCATCCAGCAGGGTGCCCGACTGGGCGTGGACTACGCCCTTACCGTATCGTGCTACCAGGCCGATGCCGAAGCCCGCGCCTGCGGCGTGTGCGACTCCTGCCGCCTGCGCCGTGCCGGGTTCGAGGCGGCGGGCGTGGCCGACCCCACCCGATATCGCCCGGATCGCGCCTGATACGAGGGTTTTCCTTCGCACCCCGTCCCTTATCGCTTGAATCGAGGCAGATTAAGGCGCGAAAAGCCCGGATTTCATTGACACAAGCACCCCCGGCAAATTAGAATCTCGCCTCTTTTCGGGTCGTTAGCTCAGCCGGTAGAGCAGCGGACTTTTAATCCGTTGGTCGCCAGTTCGAATCTGGCACGGCCTACCAATAATTCAGGCGGAATGGCGCTGTTCGGCGCCTATTCGCAATCCGGGGCGTTAGCTCAGTTGGTAGAGCAGCTG
>JAJZUN010000784.1 GCA_021848555.1 Pseudomonadota bacterium
CAAACGGTCCGTCAGTAGCGCGGAAACCCCCGAATCGCGCCGCGTCTTGCCTGCGCGAACCGGATCGCCGAAAGGTGGGCTCATTCGGAGAGACAGATTGATGCGACGGCTATACGTGCAGCGGTGGATCCTGGAACTTGCGGCCTTTCTGGGAGTGGGCGCGCTCCTGTCGTTGTCGTGCCGGACCGATGCGAACTGGGATCTGCAGAACTATCACCTGTACGCGCCCTTCGCGGCACTGAACGGGCGGCTCGGCGCCGATTACTTCGCCGGCGGGTTTCAGGCCTATCTCAACCCGCTCGAAGACATGCCCTATTACATGGCGAAATTCGTCCTGTTCCCGCATGCGCCGCGGATCGTCGCCCTGTGCGCCGGCCTTCCGTTCGGGTTCCTGGCCTTCGTCGTCTTCCAACTCGCGCGCACTCTGGTCGGCGAACCATGGGCCGCGACCTTCGCCGCCCTGACCGGGCTTACCGGCGCCACGACGCTGTCCGAAGTCGGCACGACCTATGACGACATCCTGACCGCCGGCCTCGTGCTTCTCGCACTGCTCGGCGTGGTGCGCTTCTGGCGCCATGCCGTCGCCATCGCTGGCGGGTTGTGCGGGCTTGCCGTCGCGCTCAAGCTGACCGCCGCGATCTATGTGCTACCGCTGGCGGGCGCCGTCGCGATCATGGCGCCGGCACGGCGCGACCTGTTCCGCAATGCGGGCATCTTCACGGCGACATCCGCCCTCGCCTTCACAGTGGGGTATGGCTGGTGGGGCGTCCTGCTCTGGCGCCATTTCCACGACCCGGTCTTCCCGCTGCTGGGCGGGCTGTTCCATGCGCCCCTCGCGCTACGCCTCGACCCGCACGACGTACGGTTCCTGCCGCGATCGGTGGGACAATGGATCGCCTATCCGTTATATTGGATCGAGGGGCGAAGCTTCGTCGTGTCCGAGGAACCGTTGCGCGATCCGCGCTTCGCCCTCGCCTGGCTCGCGGCGCTCGCCGCGGGCGTCGGGCTGCTGCGCCGGCGGATGGAGCGCCCGGAAGCGCCGACGCTCGCGCTCTGGTGGTTCATTGTCGTGGCCTACCCGATCTGGCTGATGGTGTTCTCGATCCTGCGCTACGCGCTGCCGCTCGAGGTCTGCACGGGAATTTTCGTGGTGACCGTCCTGCAACGCCGCTTCGCGAGGGCGACAGTGACCCGCCTCGCTCTGGCGCTGCTGGTGTTCTGCCTGGTCACGACCAAACCGATCGGCTGGGGCCGGATCGGCTATGGGGAAAGCCTGGTCGAGGGAAAGGTGCCGGTTCTGCCCAGCGGCGCGCTGGTGCTGATGCGGGGCGCCCCGCTCGGCTACGTCGTCGTGCGGCTTGCCACTTCCGGTAGCCGCTTCGTGAACATGCAGGACCTCGCGCTGGATCCGGCGGAGCAACGCATCGTGCGGCGGCGCCTCGCGCGGAGCCGGCCGGCGTTCCTGCTGACCAACCGCCCGGTCACGCACGCCGCTCCAGCGCTCGCGCGGTTCGGCACGTCGGTCGGTTCCGGCGCGTGCCGCATCGTCCACTCGCCGGTGCAGCGGTCAATCGAGCTGTGCCGTATCCGTCGCGACCCGAAACAGGTCGAGTCATCACATTGGAAGCAGAGGGTTCGCGCTGGAGGTATCGGTAACCGCGGCGAAATGCTTAACGGTCGGGGAGATCAGCGCGCCTTGTAAGAGCTGCGCCGGGTCGCGTTCGGCCCGTGCGGTTGCTGCTGCGTAGCGGAAAACCTGCCCCGCAAAGGCGCGCAGTTGCTTGGCTGTTTCCAACCGCCCGCGCCGTTCGTGCTTTTTTAGCTCGTGAAGCAGTTCCTGAGGCGTGATGTCGGCTACCGGCCTCTTTCCAAAATCCTGCCCCAGCAATTTCAGTAGCCAGCGTTGTTTCTCCAGGGTCGCGGCGGCCCGCCCCTCACGGCCCTTTTTCTCGATCAGCTCGTCAGCCACACTGGCAAAGGTGTTGCCTGCCCGAATGTTCGCTTCAATCTTAGCTTGGCGTTTAGCAGCGTTGGGGTCGATGGCATGGGCAAGCTGTTTGCGCGCCGCATCGCCCGCGGTGCGGGCTTCAGCGAGGGTGATTTCAGGGTATGCCCCTAGCGCGAGCTTACGCTCAGTGCCGTTCATGCGGTATTTCACCCGCCAAAGCTTGCTTCCACCAGGGTTAACCAGGAGGTGCAGCCCCTGTGAGTCGGCTACCTTGTATGCTTTATCCTTGGGCTTGGCATTGCGAATTGCTGTATCAGTCAGCGGCATCTGGGGGCCTCGTATTGGGCGGGGCCTTTCGAGGCCCCCAAATTAGGCCCCCATCTTCCACGGTTGCGGGCAGACAAGGGTAGTCATCGACAACCGATAACTGCCAAAAAATAGCGGATTTCTGCGGTTTTTTCAACCATCGACGGGCATCGCCGGACAGGAAACTGGAGCGGGTAGCGGGAATCGAACCCGCGCGTTCAGCTTGGGAAGCTGACAGGCTACCATTACATCATACCCGCATGGCGCGAGCCGAGATTTAGTC
>JAJZUN010000785.1 GCA_021848555.1 Pseudomonadota bacterium
CTGCAGCTCGCCAGCCCCGCGCTGCCGGTCGGCGCCTACAGCTATTCGCAGGGCCTCGAAGCCGCGGTGGAAGCCGGCCTGGTGCGCGACGCGGCGAGCGCCCGGGCCTGGATAGGCGACGTGCTCGCTTACGCCGTGGCGCGGCTGGAAGCGCCGGTATGGTGGCGCCTGCACGCCGCCTGGTCGGCCGGCGACCCGGAGCGGGTCGCGCACTGGAACGACATTTTTCTCAGCACGCGCGAGAGCGCCGAACTGCGCGCCGAAGCGCTGCAGATGGGCTATTCGCTGCAGCGGCTGCTGCTAGAACTCGGGGATTTCGACCTGGCCTCGCTGGCCGGGCTGCGCGGCATCACCGACATCACTTTTCCCGCGGCCTTCGCCTTCGCCGTGGTGAAATGGGAGATCCCGGCGCGCAGCGCGCTGATCGCCTATTTGTGGGCCTGGCTGGAAAACCAGGTCATGGCGGCGCTGAAAGCGGTGCCGCTGGGCCAGACGGACGGCCAGCGGCTGCTGCTGTCGCTAGCCGCGCTGCTTCCCGCGATCGCCGACCAGGCCTGCACCCTGGCCGACGACGATCTGTGCAATTACACGCCGGGCTACGCGATACTGTGCAGCCAGCACGAGACCCAATACAGCCGGCTGTTCCGTTCTTAGGAGAAATGCATCACATGGCTAAAGCACAGGTGGCGAAACTCGAATCGCGACGCGCCAATCCGCTGCGCGTAGGCATAGGCGGGCCGGTGGGCTCGGGCAAGACCGCCCTCACCCTGTCGCTGTGCCGGGCGCTGCGCGACAAATACCAGCTCGGCGTGGTCACCAACGACATCTACACCGAGGAGGATGCGCAATTCCTGGTGAAAAACGGCGCGCTCGCGCCCGAGCGCATCCTCGGCGTCGAGACCGGCGGCTGCCCGCACACCGCCATCCGCGAAGACGCCTCGATCAATCTCGAGGCGGTGGCGCGGCTGAACCAGGCATTCCCGGACCTGGACATCATTTTCATCGAATCCGGCGGCGACAACCTCGCCGCCACCTTCAGCCCCGAACTGTCGGATCTCACCCTGTACGTGATCGACGTCGCCGCCGGCGACAAGATTCCGAGGAAGGGCGGTCCCGGGATCATGAAGTCGGACCTGCTGGTGATCAACAAGATCGACCTCGCGCCCATGGTCGGCGCTTCGCTCGAAGTCATGGAGCGCGACTCGAAGAAAATGCGCGGCGAGCGCCCCTTCGTGTTCAGCAACCTCAAGACCGGACAGGGCCTGGACCGCATCATCGAATTCATCCAGCGCCAGGGCCTGATGCAGTGAGCCCCCTGCCCAACGACTGGCTGGCCCTGCTCGCCGTGGTGTACGCGCTGGGCTTGAAGCACGGCATGGACCCGGATCACCTCGCGACCGTGGACGGCATCGCCCGCAGCAATGCCGCGCGCAGTCCGCGGCTCGCGCGCTGGTCCGGATTTCTGTTTTCCGCGGGCCACGGCGCCATCGTAATCCTGGTCGCCATCGCCGTCAGCGTGCTGGCGCAGCGCTGGGAGACGCCGGCGTGGCTGGATACGCTGGGCGCCTGCGTATCCATAGTATTTCTCTACGCCCTGGGCCTGCTCAATCTGCACGGCGTATTCACCACCCGCCCCGATCAACTGGTCGCGCCAGCGGGCATGAAGAGCCGCCTGCTGGGCCGCTTCACGCAGGTCAGCCACCCGGCGCTGATCGCCGCCGTCGGCGCCCTGTTCGCCCTGTCCTTCGATACGGTGAGCCAGGTGGCGCTGTTCTCGCTCACCGCGCGCAGCCTGTCCGGCTGGGGATACGCCCTCGTGCTGGGCGTCACCTTCATGCTGGGCATGATGACCACGGACGGCATGAACGGCCTGTGGGTCGCCAGGATGCTCGCGCGCGCCGACCGCCGCGCCCTGATCGTATCGCGCGCGATGGGCCTCGCCATCGCCGGCCTGTCGCTGCTGGTCGGCAGCTACGGACTTGCCCGGCTGATGTTTCCCGCCATCGCCAGCCACACGGCGGAGCGCGAACTGCTGTTCGGCTGCGCCGCGGCGGCCATCGTCGGCTTGAGCTTTGTTATCGGCTTGCGCCTCGCGCCGGCCGCGCTGCCCGCGCGCGCGCCGCAGACCCGCCAGCGCCGCTAGCGCGCACGGTGCGGTAGCGCCGGCCGATTACGCCGGAATCCCTATTTCCCCATCACCTCGCCGAACAGCACCCACTGCTTGCCGTCGAAGCGCTGCAGCTGCATCGATTCGAACGGGAAGAAATCGGTCGGGCTGGTATTGATCTTCACCCCCGGCAAAGCCACCGGCAACTGCAGGTCCTTGAGGTTGGCCGCCTGGCGCATGACGTTCTCGCGCGTGAGCGTGTCCCCGGCCTGGCGCAACACCTGCACCAGCATCTGCGCCAGCGCGTAACCATAGACGTTGAGGCTGTCGCTGCGGTTGCCTTCCGGGTAATACTTCTGCATGAACGCAGTCCATTCCCTGATCGCGGGATCGCTTTCCCATTTCCTGTCCGTGGGATCCTTGTAGTACG
>JAJZUN010000786.1 GCA_021848555.1 Pseudomonadota bacterium
TTTCCGCCTCGATCAGCGAGGCCTGCGTCTCGCGCAGATTGCGCAGGGCGGTTTCCGCGGCTTCCTTGGCCTTCCGCATCTCCTGCTCGCCGCGCTTGCGCTCGCCGATGTCGAGCGCCACGGTGACGATCCGCTCGATCTCGCCCTCGGGATCGAGCAGCGGCAATTTGTTGACCAGCCATTGTCGCATGTTGCCGGAGACGTCCTTGTACTCCTCCTCGTAGAAACCGAGCCCCTTGCGCAGCTTCAATACGCTCTTGTCGTTCTCGTCGGTCGTCCGATCGGTCGCCACGTTGGGCCAGATGTTGCAATTGTTGACCGGCCCCCGCGGCGCACGGATCACGCGGGTCGGGTCGTAGCGCGGATCGCTGATGGCCGGGTTCGTATTCCAATCGCTCATTCGAGACTCCTTTGAATCGGGATTCGCCGAGTTTTCGACATGGGGCTCAACGCAATCCCAGGTAGGCGGCGGCGAGTTCTGGATCCTTGCGCGCATCCGCCGCGCTGCCGCTCCAAACGGTGCGGCCGGACTCCAGCACGCAAACATGATCGGCCACCGACAGCACGCGGTCGGTGTTCTGTTCCACCAGCAGGATGGTCATGCCATCCTGCTTCAGGCGCAGCAGCGCGTCATAACACAGGTCGACCATCTTGGGCATCAGGCCGAGCGAGAGTTCGTCGATCATGATGAGTTTCGGCCGCGCCATCAGCGCCCGTCCGATGGACAGCATCTGCTGTTCGCCGCCGGACAGGGTGGCGGCGAGCGATCCCAGCCGTTCGCCGAGGCGCGGGAACAGCGACAGCACGTATTGCCTGTCGGCCCTGAACAGATTCGCCTTGTGTATCATGCCGCCGACGCGCAGGTTGTCCTCCACCGACAGGTCCTTGAACAGTCGCCGCCCTTCGGGTGCGATCGCGATGCCGCGGCGCACGCGCTCGGTGGCGGGCAGGCCGCCGATGTCCTGTTCGTCGAAGGCGATACGCCCCGCCTGCAGTTCCACGTGTCCGGCGATGCACATCAGCGTCGAGGACTTTCCCGCGCCGTTCGGTCCGATCAGCCCGGTGATGGTGCCGCGCGGGACTTCCAGGTCGAGTTCGCTCACCGCGCGAAACAGGCCGTAGCCGCAGGAGAGGCCTTCAAGCCGCAGCATGTTGCCCTCCCATCTGTGCAGCCGCGCCGGTGCCGAGGTAGGCGGCGCGCACCGTCGCATCGTGCATCACCGCCTCTGGCTCGCCCGAGGCGATCTTTTTGCCGTTGTCCAGCACCACCAGCCGCTGGCAGATGCGCAGCACTTCGCCCAGATTGTGCTCGATCACGATGATGGTGGTGCCGCCGCGGTTGATTTCGGTGATGGTGTCCGCAAGCAGGCGCGCTTCCTTCGAATTCAGCCCGGCGAGCGGCTCGTCCAGCAACAGCAGCCTGGGCGCGAGCGCCAGAGAGCGGGCCAGCTCCAGGCGTTTGAGTGTGCCCATGGGTTGAATTTCCGCCGGCTCATTTGCCTGCGGCTCGATTCCCAGGCGCATAAGCAGTTCGTGCCCGATTTCCAGTTCGCGCTCGCGCCGCAGGTTGAACAGGGCTTTCACCGGCGACGCCGTCTTCCTGGCGCCGGCAGCCAGCGCCACATTGTCGATCACCGACATGCCGCGAAACGGCGTCACGATCTGCTGCGACAGCGCCAGTCCACGCCGGATGCGCAAATGAGTCGCCAGTCCGTCCAGCGATCTGCCATCCAGCAGCACCGTGCCCGAGGTCTGCCGCACCACGCCGGTAATCACCCTGAGCATGGTGGTCTTGCCGGCGCCATTTGGGCCGATCAAGCCTAACAGTTCGCCTTGCTTCACCTCAAACGACACATCGCTGATCGCAGTCACGCCATCGAACTGGACCGTGACCGCGCCCACCGACAGCAGTGCGCTCATTTCACCCCCCGGCGGTCGGGATGGAATATTCGTGTCACCAGCGCCGCCATTCCGCCCGGACTGAAGCGCATCATCAGGAACAGAAGGCCGCCGTACACCAGCAGCTTGTAATCGCCGATGACCTGAAACCAGGAGGGCAACACCGACAGCACGGCCGCGGACACGGTGACGCCGATGACCGAGCCGATGCCGCCGACCACTACCATAGACAGCACGGTGATCGATTCAATAAAGCCGAAACTGTCCGGCGCGATGAACTTCAGCTGCTGCGCGTACAAGCCTCCGGCCAGCCCGGCCAGGGCCGTGCCCAGCGCGAACGCCGTCAGCTTGAAACGCGGCACGTCGATGCCGAGCACGCGCACCGTATCCTCGTCTTCCGCAATCGCGGAAAATACGCGCCCCATCCAGCAGCGCCGCACGTAGGATGAAAGCAGCATCGCCGCCGCCGCCAGCGCCACCGTCAACAGCATGAACACCAGCTTGGACATGCCCGCATCGGGAATGGCCGAAATGCCCATCTCCGCACCCAAGGCCTCCTGCTGGCGCACCACGCCGACGAACAGAAAACCCACGCCCATAGTGGTGATGGCAAGAAAATCCGCCCTGACCCGCAGGCT
>JAJZUN010000787.1 GCA_021848555.1 Pseudomonadota bacterium
CATATTGCGGTAATAAAAGGAGAACAGGAAATCCGGCTGCAGCGCCCGGATTTCGGCCACGACCGCGGCCGCGTTCGGGTCTTCGGGCTTGATCACGCGCAGGGCGTGCCGGCGCGCCAAGGCCTCCACGCTGTCGAACCAGATGTTCTCGCCCGGCTTGTCCTCGTGCGTGACCACCAGCGCGACCTGCACGCCCTGCGCGAGCAGCACCGACAGGCAGCGCACGCCGACGTTATGGTAGGCAAAGACGACAGCCGAGGTCATGGATGTTGCAGCGGGTGCAGGCGGAGCAGGGCCGCGTTCACTCCGCAGGGCTTTCGCGCCCGGCGGTGGCGGCGCGCGGGCGCGGCGCGGTGTCTTCGGCGCGCTGTTCCAGCACCGCCTGGATCAGATAGCGCGGCCGCTGGCGCACTTGCTGCGAAATGCGCCCGACGTATTCGCCCAGCAGGCCGATGCCGAACAAGGCGATGCCGAGCAGGAAAAAGACGATGCCGAACAGCGTGAACACGCCTTCGGCTTCCGGGCCGACCAGCAGCCGGCGCACGGCGAGGTAGCCCACGAACAGAATGGACAGCAGCGAAATCAGCATGCCCACCAGCGAATACATCTGCAGCGGCACCAGCGAAAACGCGGTGACCAGGTCGAAATTGAGCCGGATCAGCTTGTACAGGGAATATTTCGATTCGCCCGCGGCGCGCTCCTCGTGCGCGACCTCGATTTCGACCGGGCGCTGGGCGAAGGTGTAGGCGAGCGCCGGGATATAGGTGCTGATTTCGCGGCAGCCGTTGATGGCATCGATGATGTCGCGGCTGTAGGCGCGCAGCATGCAGCCCTGGTCCGTCATTCGTATGTGCGTGATGCGCTCGCGCACCAGGTTCATCGCTTTCGAAGCGAAGCGGCGGAAGGCCGTGTCCTGGCGCATGCGGCGGATGCTGCCGACGTAGTCGTAGCCCTCGTCCATCTTGGCGATCAGATTGCCGATCTCCTCGGGCGGATTCTGCAGATCGGCGTCCAGCGTGACGATGCGCCGGCCGCGCACCTGCTCGAAGCCGGCCATGATGGCCATGTGCTGGCCGAAGTTGCCGTTGAACAGGATCACCCGGGTGACGTCCGGGCGGCGCTGGAATTGTTCGCGCAGCATGGCGGCGGAGCGGTCGCGGCTGCCGTCGTTGACGAAAATGATCTCGTAGGGGATGCGAAGCGCGTCCAGCGCCGGGTACAGGCGCGCGAACAGCGCAGCCAGCCCCTGCTCTTCGTCGTAGACCGGAATGACGACCGAGAGATCGACGTTCATTTCCTGTTTTCGCGAAGAATCTCGGCGACCGCCGCACAGACGCGGTCGACGTCCGCATCCGCCATGGCCGGGAACAGCGGCAGCGTCACCGTGCTACTGCCTATGCGTTCCGCCTGCGGAAAGTCGCCCGGCCGGTAGCCGAGCTGGCGGTAGAGCTTGAACAGGTGCATCGCCGGATAATGCACGCCCACGCCGATGCCGCGCTGATGCATGGCCTGGATGAAGCCGCCGCGGTCGATGCGCAGCTGCTCAAGCGGCAGCAGCACCTGGAACATATGCCAGTTGCAGTTGGCGTAATCCGCGAGCGGCAGCTCGCAGCCCGTGTCTTTGTCGAAGCGCTCGAAATAGCGCCGCACCAGTGCGCGCCGCCTGGCGGTGAACGCCTCCAGGTGCTGCAGCTGGCCCAGGCCGACGCGCGCGGCGACGTCGGTCAGATTGTGTTTGCCGCCTGCGATTTCGACCTCCTGCCCTCCATCGGGCAGGCGCACCACGCCTTGCAGGCGCAGGCGCGTGCACAAATCGGTTTCGGCCGCATCGCTCGTCACCAGGCAGCCGCCTTCGACGGTAGTGATGTTCTTGTTCGCATGAAAGCTGATCGCGACCAGATCGCCGAAGCTGCCGATGCGCCGTCCGCCCCAGCTCGCGCCCATGCTCTGCGCCGCGTCCTCGATCACGCGCAGCTTGTGCCGGCGCGCGATGTCGTAGAGCCGGTCGCGGTCCACCGGCAGTCCCGCCATGTCCACCGGCAGCAGCGCGCGCGTCTTGGACGTGATGGCGGCTTCCATGCGCGCGAGGTCGATGTTGCGCGTCTGCGCATCGACATCCGCGAACACCGGGCGCGCGCCCGCGCGCAGCACCACGTTGGCCGTGGCCACCCAGGACAGCGGCGTGGTGATGACTTCATCGCCCGCCTGCACGCCGGCGAGGCTGAGCGCGATTTCCAGCGCGCCGGTGGCCGAGCTCATCGCGCGCACCGGCCGGCCGCCGAAATACTGCGACAACTCCTGCTCCAGCTGCTTCACGCAGGGACCGCTGGTGATCCAGCCCGAGCGCAGCACTTCGGCCACGCCGGCGATGGTTTCCTCGTCGATCGAGGGGCGGGTGAAGGGAAGGTAGTCCATCAGGAGCGGGCGACTATATAGACGCCGATGATGATCACGCCGATGCCGACGAGGCGAGTCGCGCTGACCGCCTCGCCGAACAGATACCAGGCCGCCACGGCGTTGAGCACATAGCCT
>JAJZUN010000788.1 GCA_021848555.1 Pseudomonadota bacterium
CGATTGACCGACGATGTCCTCGCCGATGCGGACATGGGTCCTGATCGTGTCGAACTCGGCCGCGCTCAGCTTGCCCGGTTTGAGCAGGATGCCGTCTGGGATGCCGATCTTGCCCACGTCGTGCAGAAAGGCTCCGGCGATCAAGGCGGCGATTTCGTCCTGCGGTCGTTTCAATGCCTGCGCCAGTCGGACCGCGTAAAGGGTGACGCGATAGTTGTGCGCGTCGGTGTCCGAATCGCGCTTGGCGATCGCGCTGCCGAGGGTGCGCATCAGCTCGACGTTGCTGTCGAGCAGTGCCGCGGAGAGCCGCAGCGTGCTCCGGTTGAGCGCGACGATGAGCGGATACAAAGCCGAGGTCGTCAATGCGACCACCAGCAGCACGAGCAGCAGCGCATCGCGTACCCGGTGCGCAATTGCCGCCAGCGTCTGCGGCGCGACCCGGTAGATGCCCTCGAAGTAGCCGTAAATGCCTTGCCCGGAGGAAACCAGGGGCACGAGGACCTGGACGTAGAGCGTATCGTCCAGCCAGATCTGGTTGTGGTGATGCGCCCCCGCGGCCGGAAACTCGTGGCGGTGCGCGGCCACGGCGGCCTCCAGTCGGCTATTGCCGTCGCTCCATACCTCGATCAGCAGCCGCTGGTCCGCGGCATACAGCCTGAGACTGACGAACTGGGTTTGTCCGAGAAACTCGCGCAGCGCCTGCCGATGCTGCTCGGGATCCCCGTGGAACATCGCCGCATTGGCGGGCGTGTCGAAATGTCCGGCGGCCTCGGTCGCCAGATCGAAGACGAAATTGTCCACCCGGCGGGTTTCCATCCACAGGGTCAGCGCACCGAGGATCACGGACAGGATTAGCCATGCCAGGCCCAGGCGCAGCGCCACCTTGCGCTGAATGGAGGAAGTCATGGGCACCTAATTGGTTGTTGCCCGCCGTTCACAAGCGCAGACGGTTAAGCCGCAACGCGTTGGTGACCACGGACACCGAGCTCAGCGCCATGGCGGCGCCGGCGAAGACCGGCGACAGCAGCAAGCCGAACGCGGGGTAAAGCACACCGGCGGCAATTGGAATGCCGAGCGCATTGTAGCCGAACGCGAACGCGAGATTTTGGCGGATGTTGCGCATCGTGGCGCGTGAGAGCGCCGCCGCGCGCGCGATGCCGCGCAGATCGCCCCTGACCAGCGTCACGCCGGCGCTTTCCATCGCCACATCGGTGCCGGTGCCCATGGCGATGCCAACGTCGGCCTGAGCCAGCGCCGGTGCATCGTTGATGCCATCGCCCGCCATGGCGACCTTGCGCCCTTCGGTCCGCAGGCGCTTGACGTGGTCGGCCTTGTCCTTGGGCAGCACTTCCGCGAGTACCTCGTCGATGCCAAGCTGCCGCGCAACCGCAGCGGCGGTGCGCTTCGAATCGCCGGTGAGCATCACCACGCGCACTCCCGAGCTTTTGAGCGCCGCGATCGCGGCCAGCGTGCTCTCCTTGACCGGATCGGCCACTGCGGCAATTCCCGCAGCAACACCGTTCACCGCGAAGAACACGACCGTTTTCGCTTCCGCGCGCCAGGCTTCCGCACGCTCATCCCAGAGCCGCGTATCGACGCCCTTCTGCGCAAGAAAGTTGCGGCTGCCCACGAGCACGAACTTGCCGCCGATATCGGCCTGCACACCCAGGCCGTTGCTCGCATCGAACGCGCCGGCCAGCCGGGGCGTCAGGCCGCGCGCCTTTGCGCCCTCGACGATCGCCAGCCCTATCGGGTGCTCGGACAACTGCTCCACCCCTGCGACCAGCGCGAGCGCCTCGTCCTCCGCCATGCCCTCGGCAGCAAAACCGGTCAGCGCCGGACGCCCGAGCGTCAGCGTACCGGTCTTGTCCACTACCACGGTGTCGATGTCGCGCATGCGCTCGATCGCCTCCGCATTGCGGAACAAAATGCCGGAGCGTGCCCCCTGCCCCATGGCGACGGTCATCGAGATCGGGGGGGCGAGCCCGACGGCGCAAGGGCAGGCGATGATCAACACGGCAACGGCGTTGATAAACGCGTAAGCGAATCGCGGCTCGGGGCCGACGAACCACCAGGCGAGCGCCGTCGCGACCGCAATGGCGACCACGATCTGGACGAAGTGGGCCGCGATGATATCGGCAAGGCGCTGGATCGGCGCGCGCGTGCGCTGCGCTTCGCTCACCATGTGCACGATGCGCGCGAGCAAGGTGTCCGCGCCCACACGCTCGGCGCGGATGAGCATCGAGCCATTGCCGTTCACGGTCGCGCCGGTGACCTTGTCCCCGGCCGCCTTCGCCACCGGCATCGGCTCGCCGGTGATCATGGATTCGTCCACCCGGCTCGCACCCTCGAGTACCGTGCCGTCGACCGGCACCTTTTCGCCCGGCTTGACCCGCAGCCGTTCGCCGGCCTCCACCGTGGCCAACGGCACCTGCTCCTCGACACCGTTCTCGCGCACGCGCCAGGCGAGGTTGGGCGCGAGCTGCAGCAGCTGTTGAATCGCCTGGCTGGTCTTGCCCATCGCGCGCAGC
>JAJZUN010000789.1 GCA_021848555.1 Pseudomonadota bacterium
CATGGCCGGGCGCGGCGGTGCACGCCAGGTCCAGACCGTCGACCGCGTGACCGGCTTCGACGGTCAGGGCTACCAACTCGACGACGCGCTCGCGCCGCTTCCTTCCCCGTCCTCAACCCACTCTGGAGAACTGCCATGACGCCTGCTTACGTTTCTCATGATTCCCGCATTTCCGTAAATCCGCTTTCCCTGCTCGCACGCCTACGGTGCCTGGCCGGGCCAGCACAACAGGGGCTGCTGCTGGCGGTCGTATTCCTGCTGGCGACCGGCACGGCGCACGCGGCCGGTTCCAGCATGCCCTGGGAAGGGCCGCTGCAATCCATCCTCGACTCCATCCAGGGGCCGGTGGCGCGCATCGTCGCAGTCATCATCATCATTGCCACCGGCCTGGCGCTGGCCTTCGGCGACACGTCGGGCGGCTTTCGCAAACTGGTCCAGATCGTCTTCGGCCTGTCCATCGCCTTCGCCGCGTCCTCGTTCTTCCTGTCCTTCTTCAGCTTCTCCGGTGGGGCTGTCGTATGAGTGCGCCCGATGAGTTCGCCAGCGGCTTCGAGGTGCCGCTGCATCGTTCGTTGACCGAAACCATCCTGCTGGGCGGTGCGCCGCGCACGGTCGCCATTGCCAACGGCACGCTGGCCGCCGCCGTGGGACTGGGCCTGCAACTGTGGATTCCGGGTCTGGTGATGTGGATCGTCGGCCATTCGCTCGCGGTATGGGGGGCGCGCGTCGATCCGCAGTTCATGCAGGTGTTCGCGCGGCACATCAAGCACAAGCCTCTGCTGGACGTGTGAGGACGACGCCATGTTGCATCTCGCCGAATACCGTCAGCGTCCCGCACTGCTCGCCGACTGGCTGCCCTGGGCCGGGTTGATGGCGCCCGGCATCGTGCTCAACAAGGACGGTTCGTTCCAAAGGACAGCATGCTTTCGCGGGCCGGACCTGGACAGCGCGACGCAGGGCGAGCTGATCGCCACGTCAGCGCGGCTCAACAACGCGCTACGCCGCCTGGGTTCCGGGTGGGCCTTGTTCGTCGAGGCCGAAAGGCTGTCAGCGGCTGACTATCCGCAGTCCGAGTTTCCCGAACCGCTGTCCTGGCTGGTGGACGAGGAACGCCGAGCGGTGTTCGAGGAAGACCAGAGTCACTTCGATAGCCGCTATCACCTGACGCTGGTGTGCCTGCCGCCGGAGGAGTCCCGCGCACGCGCCGCGAATCTGCTCTACGAGAATACGTCGCAGCGTGGCGTGGATTGGCATGAACGCCTGATCGCCTTCATCGCGGAGACGGATCGTTGCTTCGACCTGCTCGACGGCGTGATGCCAGAGATTGCCTGGCTCGACGACAGCGAAACGCTTACCTATCTGCACGCCACCATCTCCACGCGGCGTTATCACGTGGCCGTGCCGGAGCATCCGTTTCACCTCGATGCGCTGCTGACCGACTGCCCGCTGACCGGCGGGCTTGCGCCGATGTTGGGCGATGCGCATTTGCGCGTGGTGTCGGTGCGCGGCTTCCCGACCTCGACCTGGCCGGGGCTGCTCGACGACCTGAACCGACTCGGCTTCGCCTATCGCTGGAGCACGCGCTTCCTCTGCATGGACAAGTCCGAGGCGGAAAAGGAACTCGGCCGCCTGCGCCGCCAGTGGTTCGCCAAGCGCAAGAACGTCGTCGCACTGCTGCGCGAGACGATCTTTCAACAGGAAAGCCCGCTGGTCGATACCGACGCATCGAACAAGGCGGTGGACGCCGATGCGGCCTTGCAGGAGCTGGGCAGCGATCAAGTCGCTTTCGGCTACGTCACCGCGACCGTGACGGTGCTCGATACCGATGCCGGCGCGGCCGACGAGAAGCTGCGCAGGGTGGAGCGCGTCATTCAGGGCCGGGGTTTCGTCACGATCCCTGAAACACTCAACGCGGTGGAGGCGTGGCTGTCGTCGATTCCGGGCAACGCCTACGCGAACGTGCGCCAGCCCATCGTCTCGACGCTGAACCTCGCGCACCTGATGCCGGTGTCGGCGGTGTGGGCCGGGCCGGAGAAGAATGCCCACCTCGACGGGCCACCCTTGATCGTCACGCGCACCGATGGCGCCACGCCGTTCCGTCTGGTGACGCACATCGGCGATGTCGGCCACACCCTTGTCGTTGGACCGACCGGCATGGGCAAGTCCGTGTTGCTCGCCACGCTGGCGATGCAATTCCGCCGTTATCCCGGCTCACGCATTTTCGCCTTCGACATGGGCCGCTCGATGCGCGCCACCATCCTCGGCCTCGGTGGCGAGCACTACGACCTGGGCACGGACAGCGGCATCGCGTTTCAGCCGCTCGCACGCATCGACCAAGAAAGCTACCGCACTTGGGCCGCCGAATGGCTCGAAGGCCGGATGCTGCGTGAAGGCGCGAGCATCGGCCCCGACGAGAAGGCGGCCATCTGGTCGGCGCTCGGCAGTCTCGCCGGTGCGCCGGTGGAGCAGCGCACGCTGACCGGGTTTTCCGTGCTGTTGCAGAACAACGCGCTACGCCAGGCGCT
>JAJZUN010000790.1 GCA_021848555.1 Pseudomonadota bacterium
CGAGGCGGTCAAGCTGGGCTTCACCCAGGCGATCATCCCCAAGGCCAATGTGCCGCGGCAGGCGCTAGCCGGCCTGGAAATCATCGCCTGCGACCGGGTGGAGCAGGCGGTCGCGCGCCTGCGCTAGCGCCGCTGAACTAGATCCGCGGCGTGCACGCCGCTGCGCACGGCAGACTCCAGCGTGGCCGGATAGTCGCTGGCGGTGTAGTCCCCCGCAAGGTAGAGATGCTCGACCGCGGTCCGGTTCGCCGGGCGCGCCATGCCCGGGCGGCAGGAAAACGTGGCGCGCTTCTCGGCGATCACGCGCGACCATAGCGGCGCGGGCAGCCCCGGCAGGAAAGCGGCCAGTTCGCGGTGGATTGCGCCGGCGAGCGCCTCCTGGGTCGTCTTCTGGTGCGCGCCGCGTGCGCTGATGACCGCCGCCAGCAAGCCTGCCATCCCGTTCAGCCGGCCGCGGTCGAATATCCACTGGATGCTGCCGCCGTCGAAACCGGTCATCGGCAGCGGCATGCTTACATCCTGCGGATACTGCAAATAGCAGGTGTAGATCGGTTCGTAGGCAAACGCGGCCACGCTCGCGCGCAGCGGCGCGAGTGCGGCAAAGCGCTCGAGCAGGGGATCGAGCTGATGCGGGCCGACGGCGAGGATCGCATGGCTGTAGCGCTCCGCGCCTGCGTCGAGGACGAAACCTTCCGCCGTCTTGTCCAGAGTCCGCACCGGCGTTCCCGGGCGCATCGCGCCGCCGCTCGCGCGTACGAAAGCCGCGCCAGGCTCGGGAAACAGCTGGCCCAGATCCGCGCGCGGGATGAGGAAGTCGCTGTTCGCGCGCGCACCGTCCAGTGCGTCGCGCAGCAGGTTCAGAAAGATCTGGGCCGAAGCCGAGGCCGCAGGGGTGTTGAGCGCCGACACGCACAAGGGCTCCCACAGATAACGTGCGAGCGCACCGCTCTGACCCTGGCCTGCGAGCAGTTCCGCCACCGGCATGTCGGCGCCGATGCGATAGCCGTTGCGGCGCATCGCGCTCATGAAACGTATGGCTGCGATGCGCTCGCTCCAGGCGAGTCCGCTCGCGCCGAGCAATGCGATGAGCAGATGCAGCGGCGCCGGAAGGCGCGGCGCGCGCAGGCGGAACCGGCCCGGGTAATCGAGCGCGAGCGGCTGGCGCAGCAGCAATTGCTCCGGGTCGGCGCCGACCACGCGCATCAGGCGCAGGGTTTCGCGGTAAGCGCCGATCAGGATGTGCTGGCCGTTGTCGAGCCGCATGCCCTCGATTTCGACCGCACGCGCGCGGCCGCCCAAATGCCTGGCCGCTTCGAATACGGTGACCGGAATCCGGGCCCGCGCGAGCGTGACCGCCGCGGCCATGCCGGCCCAGCCGGCGCCGATCACGGCGACGTTCAGGCCGTGATCCAGGTCTTCCATGCGATCCACAGCTTGCGCAAAGGCGTCAAGGCCGTGCGCTGGCTCAGCACTTTGCAGCCGTCGTCGGCGATTTCCCGCAGCAAAGTGCGATAGATCGCCGCCATGACCAGGCCGGGCCGCTGCGCCTTGCGGTCCGCCTGCGGCAACTGCGCGAACGCTTCGCTGTAATAACGCTCGGCGCGCTCGATCTGGAACGCCATCAGGCGGGAGAAATTCTCGGTCTGGCGCGCGTGCAGGATGTCGGCCGCGCTGACCTTGAATTGCTGCAGCTCGGCGAGCGGAAGATAAATGCGCCCCTTGCGGCTGTCCTCGCCCACGTCGCGGATGATGTTGGTCAGCTGAAAAGCGAGCCCCAGGGTGCGGGCATAGGCGAGCGTGCGCTCGTCGCTGTAACCGAATATGGAAGCGGCGAGCAGTCCCACGACGCCGGCGACGCGATGGCAGTACTGCTCCAGTGCGGCGAAATCCGGATAGCGGTTCTGGCTCAGGTCCATTTCCATGCCGTCTATGATTTCGCCCAGGTATTCGTGCTTGATGCCGAAAGGCCGGATCGAAGGGGCGAGCGCCTGCGTGACCGGGTGCTGCGGCGCGCCGGCGTACAGACGGGCAAGTTCCTGCCGCCACCAGGCAAGCTTGGTGCGTGCAATGGAGGCATCGGTGCACTCGTCGACGACGTCGTCGACCTCGCGGCAAAAGGCGTAGAGCGCGGTAATCGCGCGGCGGCGTTCCGGCGGCAGGAACAGGAAGGAGTAGTAAAAGCTCGATCCGCTTTGTGCCGCTTTCTGCTGACAGTATTCGTCGGGGGTCAAGGCTATTCCGGGAGTGGGGGTCTCAATTTTGCACGCTGGATCTACAGCGCCTTCAGCCTGTCAGCGCCCGCAACAGCAGCAAGGGCCAGTCGTAAGCGCGCAACACCGGTCGCCGATGGTAGACGTCGCCTTCGACCTTGTCTATTTTTTCCAATATGCGCAGCCCCCCCTGGACGATACTGCGGATTTCCAGACCGATGCGTCCGGGCAATGCCCGTCCCAGCGGCGCGCCTGCTAGCATCAGGGCGCGCGCGCGTTCGACCTGGAAGCGTATGAGCGCCGGCCACGCGCC
>JAJZUN010000791.1 GCA_021848555.1 Pseudomonadota bacterium
TTGGGGTAATTTCGGAAAGGAATTGAAACGATTGGAAGACGAAATAAACATGGAGCAGGTCACGCCTTCCGCCGGAAGCCACGCGCCGCCACCGATCGTCTCATCCACTGCCCGCCTCTCCGAATCTGCCCTGCCGGTCCCCGCCCCGCCCGCACCGCTGCGGTGGCGGCACGCCGCGCACGCGCCGACCGCCGCGGCACTTATGACGGCTCTGCTGCTATGGGAGCTGGTCTCGATCATGCACGTTTTTCCGCCGGTTGCGCTGCCCTCGCCGGTCGCGGTCTGGCGTGCGCTCGTACTGCTGCTGGCACGGGGGTATGGCGGCCAATCGCTGTTCGACGATATCTGGATCAGCTCGTTGCGGATCGCCGTCGGCTTCGCCGGCGCGGTCGTGCTCGGCGTGCCGATCGGGCTGCTAATGGCGCGCAATGACGTGGTGTTCCGCGTCGTCGATCCGTTCCTGCAGTTCATCCGCCCGGTGCCGCCGCTCGCCTATATTCCGCTGCTCGTGGTGTGGTTCGGCATCGGGGAACTGCCGAAGATCCTGCTAATCCTGATCGGCACGGTTCCGGTCATCATCATCGGCACGATCTCTGGCGTAAAGGGCACGCCGGCACTGCGACTTTCCGTTGCCCGCACGCTTGGCGCTTCGGAAGGCCAGATTTTCCGCCATGTCATCCTGCCTTCGGCGCTTCCCGAGATATTCACCGCCATGCGGGTCGGCATCGGCGTCGCATGGACCTGCCTGGTCGCCGCCGAACTCATCGCGGCGGATCGTGGGCTCGGCTGGCTGGTGCAATATGCCGGCCAGGCTCTGCAGGTCGCCATCGTCATCGTCGGCATCATCGTCATCGGCATTCTCGGTTATGCGATGGAGTTGCTGATTCGCGTCTTCGAACGCCGCGCTATTCCCTGGCGGGGGCATGCCTGAACGCTGAACAAATAGATGAAGATCAAAACCCCTTCCGAACGACAGGAGACTTCACCGTGCCGACATCCCGCAAACTTCTGCTAACGAGCCTTCTGGCCGCCGGATTCGGCACGGTCGGTATTGCACATGCGGCGAAACCAAACATCGTTATCGGTTATGAGAATAACGGCGCCGACCCCTATATGGTCACCCAGTCCCTCGGCTTGTTCCAGAAAATGCTGCCGGCGCGAGTGACGTTGAAATTCTTTGCCTCAGGCCCCGCGGCGATGAGCGCCCTCGCCTCCAACAGCCTGCAATTCATGTGCGGTATCGGCATTCCGCCCTTCGTCGCCGGAATCTCGCAGGGGCTGCCACTCGCCATCGTCTACAACCAGGAACGCTATACTACAGCGGCAGGCATTATCGTACGTCCCGGCAAAGGCATCACGACGGTCGCCGATCTGAAGGGCCACCGGATCGCGATCGCCGAAGGCTCGCAATCCTCCTTCGAACTGGCGACCTTCCTCGCGGCGGCGCATGTGCCATTCGACAGCGTGCGGCAGATTAACATGTCGCCGCCAGAGATGCGCGTCGCTTGGAACACCAAGAGCATCAATGCCGCGATCGTCTGGGATCCGGTATTCGGCGCACTGAAAGGCCTCGGCGGCCGCGTTCTGAAAACCGACGCCGATCTGCCGCCCGATGCCTCATCGTACAACGTCTGCATCGCCGACACCAAATGGGCGGCGGCCCATCCCGAACTCGCCGTCGATTTCGCCCGCGCGCTGAATGCCGGAGTCACCTACACAAAGAAGCATCCGAAAAAAGCGCTGGCGCTAATGGCGAAGGCGGCTGGGGTCACGCTGCCGGTCGCCAAGCGGGAGCTGGCGGGCTATCAGATCTTCTCGGCGAAAGACCAGTCGACGCCGGCTGTACTCGGCTCAGGCAGCGGCAGCGCCGATTCCGCGACCACGCAAACCCTGGTAAACACAGCGAAAGTGTTAATGAAGATCGGCCGCATCACAGACGTGCCGAAAAACCCTGCGGCGGCGGTCGACCCGCGCTATGCCGCCCAAGTGAAATAGGTCGCGCCGCATGCCGATCACGGTTGAACGGATCTGCAAGGATTTCGGCACACTGCGCGTGCTTGATGACGTTTCGCTGACAATCGAGGATGCGACCTTCGTTACCATCCTTGGCTCGTCGGGTTGCGGCAAATCAACACTGCTCAACATGCTCGCAGGGCTGACTCGGCCCAGCTTCGGCTGTCTGACGGTCGACGGCACTCCCATCACCCGCCCCGGCCCCGACCGCGTCGTGGTCTTCCAGCAGGCTGGGCTCTACCCGTGGCTGTCGCTGCGCGATAACATCGCGTTCGGCCTGCGGATGACTGCGGGTGGCAAACCGGTCGATTGGGCACGGGTCGACGAACTGATTGAGATCATGGGTCTCAAGGGCTTCGAGAACCATCGCTCCTACGAGCTGTCTGGCGGCATGCAGCAGCGAGTCGCCATCGCTCGCGCTTTGGTGATGCACCCGCGCGTGCTGCTGATGGACGAACCATTCGGCGCGCTCGATGCCCAGACTCGGCAGACCATGCAGCAATTCCTG
>JAJZUN010000792.1 GCA_021848555.1 Pseudomonadota bacterium
ACAGTCCGGTGCGCGCGCCGTACAGCGCGCTGCCTGTGTATCCGATGAAGATGATGGTCAGGAAGCCGGTCAGCGCGGTCCACAACCTGGCCTGCCAGGCGCCGATGCCGAAGGCGCGGTAGGTCGCCGCGGTCGCCCAGTACTGCAACGGCGGCTTCTCGAAATATTTGAATCCGTCGAGTCTTGGCGTGATCCAGTCTCCGCTGACCAGCATTTCGCGCGGAATCTCGGCGTAGCGTCCTTCATCGGTCGGCACCAGGTCGCGCCAGCCCAGCAGTGCGAACCAAAGCACGACGAGCAGCGCGCAAAGCGCGAACAGCAGTCGGCGCGAAACGTTCGTGTCGTCGGATGGGAAGAGATTCACGCGCAGGACGGATGTACGGGCGCCCGCAGGCGACGTGCCAGGCGCGGGTCAACCCGGCATTCTAGAGCCATCGTCGCCAGCGCCGGAGACGCCGCATTAACGCAGCGCACCTGCGGGAACTTCATCGAATTGCCATATGCATGGTCAAGAATATGTGTCGCGCGGTGTTTCCTGTTTCGAACACTGCTCGAATCCGACAACGCACAATTGCCCTCCAGGAGCCGATTCATGCGCAACAAAACGTCCATGCTTGCAGGACTCGTCGCCGCCAGCGCGCTGACACTGGCCGCTTGCGGCGGCAGTTCCAGCGACCTGCTGATCAACGGCACGCCGTACGTCCAGGCAACGGCATTGCCGACCGTCACGCCGATCAAGCATCTGGTCGTCATTTACGATGAGAACGTTTCGTTCGACCACTACTTCGGCACGTATCCTGTCGCGACCAATCCGGCCGGCGAGCCGGCATTCACCGCGCTGCCCGGCACTCCGGGCGTCGACGGCCTGACCAGCGCGCTGCTGACCAACAACCCGAACGCGAGCAACCCGAAGAACGGGGCCGGCGCGGCAAACCCGTTCCGCCTCGATCGCACCCAGGCCTTCACCGCCGACCAGAACCACGCCTATACCGCCGAGCAGCAGGCCTACGACGGCGGCGCCGCCGATCTGTTCCCGCTGTACACCGGCCGCGGCACTGCGGGCGGCAGCGGCGCATTCGGCACCAGCGGCCAGGTCATGGGTTACTTCGACGGCAACACCGTGACCGCGTTGTGGAACTATGCCCAGCACTACGCGATGAGCGACAACGCGTATACCAACACCTACGGGCCGTCGACTCCGGGCGCGCTGGAAGCGGTTTCTGGGCAGACCGGCGGCATGCAGATCATCGCCACGACCAAGCAGCCGTTCACGCTGGCTGCGTACTCGTACTACATCGCCGACGGCCAGGGCGGCTTCACCATGATCAACGACGTCGATCCCGGCTACGACAGCTGCTCGAGCGCCACCGACCAAGTGATGATGAGCGGGAAGAATATCGGCGACTTGCTCAATGCGAAGAACATTTCGTGGGGCGGTTTCATGGGCGGATTCGACCTGTCGACGACCAACTCCAACGGCTCGACCGGCTGCAAGCGATCGACCTACTCGGCCACCGTCGCGCAGAACGTGACCGACTACATCCCGCACCACAACTGGTTCCAGTACTACAAGAGCACGTCGAACCCGACCCATGCACGGCCGTCGACGACGCTGGCGATCGGGCACACCCTCGAGCTCGACGACTACACCGTCGACCCGGCGAACCACCAGTACGGTCTGAACGACTTCGTCGCCGCGCTCAAGGCCGGTGACTTCCCCGCGGTCAGCTACATCAAGATGCCGGCCTATCAGGATGGCCACGCCGGCTATTCCGACCCGCTGGACGAGCAGGCATTCGTCACCCAGGTGGTCAACTTCCTGCAGCAGCAGCCGGAGTGGAAAGACACCGCGGTCATCGTCACCTGGGACGATTCGGACGGCTGGTACGACCACAAGTTCACCTCGGTGACGAATCCTTCGTCCGACGCCCAGGCCGACCAGCTCGACGGTTCAGGTGTCTGCGGCAGCGGCACGCCGCTGCCCGGCCCGGACAGCAACGGCCAACCGGTCAACGGTCGCTGCGGCCCGGGTACGCGGATTCCGTTCATCGTCATCTCGCCGTGGGCCAGGATCAACTACGTCAGCCACGTGCAAATCGACCAGGCGTCGATCGTGCGTTTCATCGAGGACAATTGGCTGGGCGGCGAACGCCTGGGTGGCGGTTCGTTCGACGCCACAGCAGGCTCGTTGATGGATCTGTTCGACTTCAGCGGCAAGGGCAACGCTCCGGCGGTGTACCTCGACCCGGTCCAGGGCACCGTGCTGAGCGCGCCGCCCAGCGGCAGCGACAGCCCGAGCTTCCTCTGATCGCATCGCGCTGAACCATGGCGGGCGAGGCACAGCGTTGCGGACGCTGTGCCTCGCCCCGTTGCAATCCGACCGCAGCGCGTGCCGCGCCCAACGGCCCCCTTGCGGGGCGAATCGACATGGATCGTCCTGTGCACCTTCGCCCACGCCGCCGACTGCTCCCCAACGTGCTGGGGCTGATGCTCGTCGCGGGCCTCGGAGCGGCCTGGGT
>JAJZUN010000793.1 GCA_021848555.1 Pseudomonadota bacterium
ATCCTGCTCGATTTCAGCATGGAAGAGCCGCCGCCCTTTCCCGGCGACATCCGTACCGAGGAGGTGGCGCGGCGCGGCGGCCTGCCGATTGAAGTCGTGCGCGAGAAATATCGCTCCGACCGCGACACCGCCACGAATAACCAGATCAAGGGGGCAGCGGCAATCGTCGACGAACTGCTGCGCGCCGGCCGGATGCATGGCATCATCGGCATCGGTGGCGGCACTTCGACGCTGGTGGCGACCTCGATCATGAAGCGTCTGCCCTTCGGCATACCCAAGCTAATGGCCTCGCCGATGGCGGCGCACCCAGCCTACATCGACAAGTACGTCGGCACGCACGACATCACCATGCATCACACCGTACTCGATATCGTCAAGATGAACCCATTGCTCAAAGCGCAGATCATCAACGCCACCGGTGCCATCTGCGGCATGGTAGAGATGACCCAGGGCACGCAGATCGAGTTCGACCGGCCCTGCGTTGCTGTGTCTTCCTTCGGCTTTGGCGAGATGGCCGTGCAGGCGGCGGTGGGCATGATCGAAGCAGCGGGCTTCTCGCCCATCGTCTGCCACGCGCAGGGCAAGGGCGACAAGGCCATGGAGGAAATGATCCGCTCCGGCGCCTTTCAGGGCGTGCTGGACATCTGCATCGGCGGCGTCATCGAGAACCTCTTCAAGGGCAACCGCGATCCCGGTCCGGAGCGGCTGCTGGCGGCGGTGGACAAGGGCATTCCCATGGTGCTGGCGCCCTGCGGCCTGGACATCCTCTCATACGGTGGCCGCACCGAGATGCTGGAGAAGACGCGCGACCGCGTGCAATACGTACAGGACGCATTGCGCGTCCAAGTGCGCACCACGGCCGAAGAATTGCGGCAGGCCGCCGACGTTATTGCCGAGCGGCTTAACCGGGCCAAGGGGCCGTGGACTTTCCTCATTCCGCTGCAGGGCTGGTCGTCACTGGACAAGCCGGGTAGGTCCATCTACGACCCGGCCGCAGACGCCGCTTTCGTCGCGCGCTTGAAGGAAAAGCTCGCCGATCCCGGGCGCATCAAGGAAGTCGATGTGCACCTTTATTCGGAGGAGTTCGCCCGCATTGCGGTGGATGAATTTCTGCGGTTGTATCAGCAGGCGCAGGCGAGTTGATGGTGGATAACCGGCCCTTGCCTGGCTCGGCTGATATTTTTGATGCCGGCCTGTTTCGGACAGCGAAAGACAGCGCCCGCTCGTCGCGCGCCGGCACGCAAGGCGACTTCTTCGTGATTCACACACCTGACCTCGTGCTGGTCGTGACGTTGACCTGCGACCGCGAACTGGCACCGGTCCGACAGTGGCGCCACGGGTCGCGTACCGCCAGCCTGGAAGTTCCCGGCAGACTGCACAACGGGCCGACGAAACACAACGACGTGGAGCGGCCCGTGAATTGTTCGAGGAGACCGGTCACGGCGACGGTCGCTCGGAGATGCTCGGAGAGCTGCGGCCGCAGCCGGCCATGCAGGCCAACCGGGAGGCATTTTTGCCGCTTGCCAAGCTTGCCCGTGCATCGGCGATGGCAGCATCGATAACACCTTGACCGTTGCGACCCTGGGCCTGGCCCAGCTGGGCGGCCATCTATGGGAGGATCGGCTATGATTGTGGGCAACTGGATGCAAAGGCAGCCGATGATCGTAGGCGGCGACATGCTTGTGTCCGAAGCGAAGCGGCTGATCAGCGAAAATAACCTGCACGCCTTGCCAGTGGTGGATGCGAGCGGCCGCCTGCGTGGACTGGTGACGCGCGCCAACCTGCTGCGCATGGGGCACTTCGTGATGCGTACCCAGAGCCCCGACGAGTTCAATTTTTTCGTCAACCGTTTGCGCGTGCGCGACGTCATGCTGCGCAATCCGGCGACCGTGGAAATCCACGACACCATGGAGGAATGTCTGCGCAAAGGGCGTGACCTCGGCGTGGCGCAATTCCCGGTGATGGACAGAGAAAAGGTAGTGGGCATCATCTCGGCCAATGAGATTTTTCAGCTGGCGGCGCACTGGGCCAGCGCCTGGGAGAAGCGCAACGGCGTCACGCTGGTGCCGCTCGAGCTCGGGCCCGGAGTGTTGGGCAAGTTAGGTGATGTCGCCGAAGCTGCCGGCGCCGTGCTGCAGGCCATCTATCCGGTCGGACGTCTGCACAAAGAGGAAGCCGGCGAGGAGAAATCGGGGATACTGCACTTTCATGCCGCCGACTTGGCGGCTGTCGTGACGGCGCTTGAGGCTGCCGGATTTGCAGTTGCCGAGTCCGGTAAGATCAATGCCCCGCCGCTGGCTGGGTAAGGAAGAAAAACCGATGTCCGCAGAGCCCAAGAACCTTCCTCTGATTGTTGCCATCACCGGGGCCACCGGGGTGATCTATGGTGTCGAGATGTTGCGCATCCTGAAAGAACTCGGCCAGGAGACGCATCTAATTCTGAGCGAGGCGGCGGGGCTCAACCTTTTCCTCGAGACCAAGTATTCTATCAATGATGTGACGTCCCTGGCCCAAG
>JAJZUN010000794.1 GCA_021848555.1 Pseudomonadota bacterium
CTTTCACGGCAGCGGCGGGCCGCTATGGGTGTCGGATCTTTCCGAGCACCACCCGCTGTGCGAGGCCTTCATCGCCAGCGCAGGCCGGCTCGGCATTGCGCACAACCCCGACTTCAACGGGGAGCGCCAGGAAGGCGCAGGCTACTTTCAACTGACCACGCGCAGGGGAATGCGCTGCAGCCCCGCGACCGCCTACCTGCGTCCGGCCCGCGCCCGGACGAACCTTAGCGTGAGCACGCGCGCGCTCGCGCGCCGCGTGCTGTTCCAGGGCAGACGTGCCGTCGGCGTCGAATACGAAAAAGGCGGCGAGATTCAGGTGGCGCGGGCGCGTCGCGAGGTGTTGCTGTCCGGCGGCGCGATAAACTCTCCGCAGTTGCTGCTGCTTTCGGGCATCGGTGACGCTGCGCGGTTGGCGCACTTCGACATCGCGTCGGTCGCGCACTTGCCTGGCGTCGGCCGCAATCTGCAAGACCACCTCCAAGCGCGGGTCGTGCTCAAGGCGAAACGTGCGATTACCTACAACGACGTCTTCAACAGCCCGCTGCGGACGCTACAGGCCGGCATTCAGTGGGCCTTGCTGCGCCGGGGGCCGCTGACGGTGAGCGCCGGACAGGCGGGGGCCTTCGTGCGCGTCATGCCGGAGGCCGTGCGTCCGGACGTACAGTTCCACTTTATCACCTTCAGCGCGGACCGGCCCGGCGAGGGGCTGCATAAGTTTTCCGGTTTCACTGCCTCGGTATGCCAACTGCGCCCGGCAAGCCGCGGCCGTATCGAACTGGCCGGCGTCGATCCGCGATCGCCGCCGCGCATTTACGCCAATTACCTGTCCGCACCCGGTGATCGCGAAGTGCTGCGGGAGGCGGTTCGCCTGGCGCGGCGTATCGCTAGCACGCCGCCGCTCGTGGACCTGATCGCCGAGGAGTTTTCACCGGGAGCGGTGGCGAATGACAATGCCGCGCTCGATGCCTTCATCCGCGACACGGCAGTCACCATCTTTCACCCGGTTGGCACTTGCGCCATGGGCAGCGGCGAGGACGCCGTAGTCGACCATGAACTACGCGTGCGCGGCGTCGAGCGTCTGCGCGTGATCGACGCGTCGATCATGCCGACGCTGGTTTCGGGGAACACCAACGCCGTCGCCGTCGCGATCGGGGAGAAGGGCGCCGACCTGGTGCTGGCGGCCGCCTAGGGCGGCGCGCCGGCTCTCCTCACCCTGCACAGTCCCTCCTTGAACGCAGGAAAGCCCGAGATCGGGTCGAAGTACCTGGCCACTATCTCGTTGACGTTGGCGTCTGCCCAGCCGTGGGAGACATCCACTACGCCCGGAAGCACTTGGTCCGTGATGTTTGCCTTCAGCCGGATGCGCCCGTGCGCGCTTTCCAGGTCAACCTCATCGTTCTGGCGGATGCCCTGCGCCGCGGCATCCTCGGGGTGGAGGTTCACCACGGCAAAGGGCATGAGCTTGCGCAGCGAAGGGAGTTCGCGCAACTTGCTATGGGTGAACATGAGCACCCTGGCGCCGGAGTTGAGGACCAGGGGAAACTCCCGCGCGAGCTCAGGCGCGCTTAACGGGCTTTCCACGGGCTCCGTGTAACGGGGGAGCGGATCAAAGCCGTACTCTTCCAATATCTGCGACGCAAGCTCGATTTTGCCGCTGGGGGTGTCGAAGCCGGGCTTGCCATCGGCACGCAGCAAGCCTTTTTCGTATTTCCGGAACACCTCGGGTCCGGGCGCGGGCACGGTTACGCCGTCTGCACCCCCTTTGCGCAAATCTTCAACGGTCAATCCGACCGAACGCAAGATTGAATTCAGGGCTTGGGTCTCATTGCCGTGCCAGAATTCTTTGCCATAACCCAGATGCGTTCCTATTTCAAAGGCGATGACCCAGTCGGGCTTCGCCTCGCCCAAGGGAGGGACCACCGGTTCGCGCAGAAAAATCTTGCGCCCGAAAATCGCGATCGGGTTCATCCTTTCCAGCGCCATGGCAGCGGGAAGAACCAGGTCGACAAAATCGTGCGTCCAGGGGCGCAGAAAATAGTCGGCCGCCACGGCAAATTCCAGCTTCCCGATCGCCGCCTGATAGAGCGCGCTCTGCGGCCACATCATGGCATTGGCGCCAAACAGGACCATCGCCTTGAGCCGACCCTCCTGGACGTACTCGGGCAACAGGTTCATCTGAATCTCCGAATTGAAACGAGCCCAGACCGGGAAACGATCCTTGTCGATGCGCTTCTCCCGCAATTCGGGGAAAAGATCGCGCTCCCGCGTAAACTCCGCGTTGCCGCCGAACATGTTGAGGGGCAGAGGATGGGTGGGGATGGTAAGTCCTCCCGGCACATCGAAGTCGCCGGTGAGGGCCATCAGGCAAAGGATCGTCCGATGGTTTTGCAGACCATTGGACGAATGAACCGTCGCCGAGGCGCTGCCGATCCAGGTCACCGGCCGGTGCGCCGCGAGCATTCTGACCGCCTCTGCAACCCGTTCCCGCGGAACCCCGGTGATGCGCTCGACTT
>JAJZUN010000023.1 GCA_021848555.1 Pseudomonadota bacterium
GGCACCTTGTTCCTCGACGAAATCGGAAACATTTCCCTCAGCACCCAGGCCAAACTCCTGCGCGTGATCCAGGAGCGGGAATTCAAGGCGGTGGGGGATACGCGCTCCCAGAGCGCCAACTTCCGGCTGATCACTGCCACCAACAAGGACCTGAAGGCAATGGTGGCCGAGGGAACGTTCCGCGAGGATCTCTTCTACCGGATCAACATCTTCCCGATCCTGACGCCGCCGCTAAGGGAGCGGCGCGACGACATCCCGCCTCTGGCCTTCCATTTCCTCAATGTCTTCAACGAGGAGCTGGGAAAAAAAGTGGTCGAGTTTTCCGAAGGGGCGATGAGCGCGCTGGTGCACTACGACTGGCCGGGGAACGTGCGCGAACTGGAAAATACGATACACCGCGCGGTGATCCTGGCCACCGACCGGGTCGTGCGCCAGGCCCATCTGACCAACATCGTCGACATGCTGCCGCGGCTCGATCTGGACGTGCCGAGGACCAGCGACGAACTCAAGCGCATCAAGAAAGTCGCGCGCGAGAAGTCGGTGGAAAACATCGAGAAGCAGTTCGTCCTGGAAGCGCTCAAGCGCAACGCCTGGAACGTAACCAGGAGCGCCGAGGAAACCGGCATGCAACGCGCCAATTTCCAGGCGCTGATGAAGAAGTACGACATCCGCATTCGCGGGACGGAACAAGACCCCAACGGATCTTAAGCGCCGATTCGATACGAGGAGATCGCTCTCCTCATGCTCCCGCCAAACCACTCTCCGCAATTCTGAACCGGTTGCCGAGGTTTCGCCGCGCCCCCGGCGGGCTGAAGCCGCCGCGGTCTGCAGGTTTCGTGTCCGCAATGCAACATCTCGTTGGTCGAGGAAAATGTCAGTTGTCCCGAATGCGGGTCGCCGGTTTGCCAATTTCAAGTGCTGTCGCACGGAATGTTCGAGGGCTGCACGAATCCGAAATGCACCTGGCAGCGGTGGCGGGCGATGGACGAAGCGGGGCATAAGGAGTACCTGGAAGTCAGGATAGCCGACACCGGCCAGGGAATCCCCAAGGAGGACCTGCCCAGGATATTCGAGCCGTTTTTCACCACAAAAGGGGAACGCGGAAACGGACTAGGGCTCGCGGTTACATGGGGAATCATAGACAACCATGACGGCACGATCAACGTCGAAAGCGAACTGGGCAAGGGCACGACGTTTATCGTTCGTCTGCCCCTGCAAAAAGCGGCCGTGACCCAGGCAGAGGCTGTATAGCGTTTCCTGCAAAGGCGGGGGCCGGTTCGACTAGGCCTGGCACCGGTTTCCTAGCGTCTTGCTTTGATCAGGATCAAGCCCCCCTGAATCGTGGCGGCTTACGATACGCGTTCGATGCCGAAAGGGCATGAATGGGGAGGGTGTGAATGGCAAGTTCCCGCAATATGAGTACCGCGACTAGAGCGAAGTTCCGCGTGGACTTGGCGATTGCCGCCAGACTGGCACTGGCGGTGCTGGTGCTCACAATGACCAGCCTCGGCGCCCGCGCCGCGGGCGGCGCCCTTTCCCAACTGGACCAGCAATGTCTCGGCTGCCACTCCACCAAGGGGCTGGAGATGAAACTGGCGAACGGAGACCAGCTCCCGCTTCAGGTGGACGGAGCGGCGTTCGGGAAATCGGTCCACAACAAGCTCGGCTGCGCGGTCTGCCACGCCAACACTTCCTTGGAGAACCATCCTCCGGTAAAGACGAAAATCGCCGGCAGCCGCGAATATTCGCTGGCCATGAACAAGATCTGCGAATCTTGTCACGCTCCCATATTCAAGCAATACGAGGGCAGCATTCACGCCACCCTGTTTCGCGACGGCAATTCCTACGCGCCAGTCTGCACCGATTGCCACAGCCCCCATGCCGTGATGGCCAAAGCCACCTATGACGCGACGAGCGGGGCGCCGTGCAGCAAATGTCACGGTTCCATCTTCGAGGCCTATGCCGGCAGCGTGCATGGCAAAGCCACCCTGGCCTGCTCCAATTGCCACGGTGCTCACGACGTGAGCGCCGCGACCAAGGAAGGCCAGTTGAAGAACGCCTGTCTGGGCTGCCACCAGGACGCACAGGCCAGCCACCAGAAATGGCTGCCGAACGCCAAACAGCATTTCGATTCGGTGTCCTGCCCCGCCTGCCATTCGCCGACTGCCAAGCGCAAGGTCAACCTCAGGCTTTACGACAACGTGGCACAGCAGGCCGTGGCTGAAAAGGCGGGCGTGCCGCAGTTCGAAAGCCGGGCCCGCTCCGCCGACGCCAAGGGTGCCGGCCTGGATGCGATGGCGCTGCACAGCCTGTTGCGCGAGTTCAACCGCGAAGGCATAGACAACAAGACCACGCTGCGCGGCCGCCTGGAAGTCAGCGATGGTGTCGAGGCACACAAACTCACCCCCAGCGCCCAGGCGATCCGGGATTGCGCCAGATGCCACCAGCAGGGCGCCGACCCGTTCCAAAGCGTTACGGTGTCCATCGTCGGTCCCGACGGCAGGCCGGTGCGCTACGGCGCGAAGCCGGAAGTCCTGAACTCCATCATATCGGTGGATTCGCTGAGCGGCTTCTACGCCATCGGCGGCACCCGGATCAAGCTGCTGGACTGGCTGCTCGCCCTCGCGGTGCTGGGCGGCATAGGCGCGCCGCTTGGTCATATGACGGTCAGGTGGCTGTTCAAGCGCTACGCGAAAAGAATCAGCGGGCAGGAGGATTCCTGATACGCCAGGACGCAGGCTCGATCTAGCCCTCCGTTCGTCCCGTCGACGCCCCAAAGCAAAAGGAACAACCCAATGGCAAGAATCTACGTTCACCCGCTTCCCGTCAGGATCTGGCACTGGATCAACGCGTTTGGCTTCGTCGCGATGATCGTCACCGGTTTTCAGATACGTTACATCGGATTGATCGATCTGATGTCGTTCCGGACGGCGGTGGTCGTGCATGAATGGATAGGCTTTGTGCTCATAGCAAATTTCTTCATCTGGCTGATTTTCTACCTGTTCACCGACAAGATCCGGGTGTATCACCCCGAATTGAACCCAATGAAGCATTTCCGCGCGAGTTTCCGCCAGGCCATGTTTTACGGCTACGGCATTTTCAAAGGCGACCCCAACCCGCACCACGTCAGCGTCTATGAAAAATTCAATTCGATGCAGAGCATGAGTTACCAAGTCATCATGCTGCTGCTGGTGCCGCTGCAATTCTGGACCGGGGTGCTGCTGTGGGACGTGAAGCGCTTTTCCGGGATGATAGACGTGCTCGGTGGCGTGCGGGTGGTGGACACGGCTCACGTGCTGATATTCATCTTCTTCTCGGGATTCATTTTCATGCACATCTACCTTGCGACTCTCGGTCACACCCGCATGGCTCACATCAAGTCGATGATCACCGGCTACGAGGAAGTCGAGGATACCCACGGCGACGGCAAGTGAAAGCACGCATGCTGCGATCGTAGCGGCCGGCGAACCCGATCACTGCAGGAAACGGATGCGCGGTCCTGGAGGCGGTGTTCTCCCACCTGCTGACTACACCATGGCAAATGCCAAACGCAATTGCATGAGGTCGGCCTGTCAAAAAAAAGCCGGGGGCGAAACGCCCCCGGCCCCTGCACACGCTTAAGCGATGCGCGGTTACTCTGTTTCAGGGCGGCGGTGCAGAGTCTTCGCGCCGAGTTTTCCCCAGGCCTGGAATGCGAACCAGAGCAACAGGCCGAGTCCGGCGATGGGGCCGGCGACGACGAACACCAGACCGAGAAAAGGCGCAGCAATGAACATCGCGGTGGTCTTCAATGCACTCGACTTGGCCGGCGCCGCCGGTTGCAGTTTTGCCGCCGCTTCGGATTTCTTCTGTTGCGCCTCAATCGCGGTCCAGGCAAGCATGCCCAGCCCGACGATCGGGAAGGCGAGGATGTAGGCGAGCCCGACGAAAGGCGCCGCGAGGAATAGGGCGACGTTCTTGGCGAAGCGCGCGATACCCTGCATCCTGCTTTGCGCCGGAATCTCTGCGGGCTGCGCTGCGGCCGCGGCCTCGACCTCGGCATGTGCCGCAGCGCCTTTTTCCGACATGGCCTTTTGGGCGCTGCCTTCTATCATTTCCGGCGAAAGCGGTTTGCGCAGGAAACCGGACACCCCCGCGGCTTCGGCCCTGGCTTCGTTGTCAGGCGAGCCATAGCCGGTAACGATGACCACCGGCAGCCACGGACGGCGTTGTTTGACCTGCTCGGCCATTTCGAGGCCGCTCATGCCCGGCATCTTGATGTCGGTAAACACGACGTCATAGTCTTCGGCCTCGAGCTTGTTCAGCGCTTCCTGACCGCTGCTGGCGGTAATCACCGCGTAGCCCTTGCCGGAAAGAACCCGGTCGAAACTCTTGGCGACCACCGGGTCGTCGTCAACTACCAGAACTTTGTGTAAGGCGCTCATTGCATTCTCCTTGTGCTTCAATTAATGAAACTGCTGGTTTTCAAACTTGAACCTGTAGCTGAACCGGTTGCCGCATCCGATCCGGCCTTGTCTCTGTGCAGCGCCCATTTCTTCTGGGTCATGGCGCCGTTCGCTACGTTGATGACTTCATCCGGCCCCACCGGCTTGGCCAGGTAGTCGTACGCCCCGAGGCGCACCGCCTCCTTGGCGGTCTCGATGTTCGGATATCCCGTGATAATGACGACCTCGGTCTCCGGCCACTTTTCCTTGATGGCCTTTAACACCGACATGCCGTCCATGCCGGGCATGCGCAGGTCGAGCAGCACCACGTCGGCGGGGCGCAGTGCCATCACCCGCAGGGCCTCGCCGCCGTCCTTGACTACCTCCACGTTGCAGTGGATGCTCGCCAGCGTCCTGATATGACTGAGGCGCACCACTTCTTCATCGTCCACGACCAGGATTTTGGTTTTGTCATCCATGTTCATCACCTCGTAAGCGTCGTCTTGACCTAGCTAACGCAACGACCATGCCAGAAGCTCGGGTGGTGTGGAGATGTGATTTATAATCAGTTGATTAGCTTGTAAATCGAGAACGCGGCGGCAAATCCCGCGATTCAAACAGATCGGCCGAAGAACATTTTTTCCGTACACGAAAGGTGTGCCGGACAAAATTTGTATTTGATTTTCAGATGGATAAGATTATCTGCGGTGCGTATTTTTGATATACAGCTAGTGTCCTGAGTCATCAATTCGCCGCACAAAATGCGCCAGTTCGCCGCCATGCTTTGTCGCGCCTGGCGACGAACGCGGCGCATTTTGGCTGCCGCTTGCAACTGCGGCGAATTCCGTTCAACGAATTAACGACTCAGGACACTAGACCGGGGAAGCGCTATTGCGGCAGATCCCGTTGGACCGTGGCGGCGAGAGCTGCGGCGGCGAGGGTTGTCCAGGATGCTGTAGGTGCCGGTGCGCGATCAACTTGCCAATTCCTCGCTTATCCGCCGAGCCCTGGAATTCACCCAAATGATGGAGGAACCGCTCCGCGGCTGCCTCAACCGGTCGAAAACCCGCGCCAGATAAGGCTTTCCGGCTGTCAGCAGGATGGCAAACTGCCGAATTGAGGCTAATTCGTTTTATTGCAACGATGCCCCGCTGTGGTGCCGCAAGGCCGCCTCCGAGGTGGTGTACATTAAAAATATACATCGTAAACAGTGTTAATATATTGAAAATAAAGGGTGTTTTTTTACATGCCCGCACATATGTATAGATATAATATACCTCAGCTCGGATTGCAAACCGAGCGAAGAGGGAACTCGCCTATCGCTCATTCTATTTAACTAATTGACTTTATTCGATATTTGCAAGCGCCGCGCCGCTTTGGTACAGCCCTTGCGTCCTAATAATAGGGTATCCCCACAACACAAATTAGGAGAAAGAAGATATGAGCACTCGAAGAAGAGATTTGCTTAAAATGCTTGCGGTTGGCACGGGGGCAGCTGTTGTTACGCCAATCTTGACGGGGAATGTTCGTGCTACGCAAGAGAATGTGAAGGCACCCGCGGTCCCCTGGCCCTACCAGCGATTGAACCCGGAACTCGCGGGAGAGCGCGGATACGCAGGATTTTACAGGGGGGCATGTTGCTACGGAGCCTTCGACGCGATCATCAGCCAGCTCAGGGAAACAGTTGGGTTCCCCTATACCGTCATGCCATCGGAGATGATGGTTTTTGGTGAAGGGGGGGTTGCGGGTATCTCGTCGCTTTGTGGCGCCCTGAACGGGGCCTCTGCGGCCACCTTCCTGGTTGCCGGAGGGATCGACAAAAAGCAGAGAGAGGCAGCCTTTCCGATTATCCACGAGGTGTTCAACTGGTACGAACAGGAGGCCCTTCCCAGCTACCGGCCCAAGTCTCCGAAATTCGAGATCAAGGCGTCCGCGGCCCATTCTCCACTGTGCCATGTCTCGGTGAGCCGTTGGTGCAAGGAAACGGGATTCAAGTCCTTTTCAAAGGAACGGTCAGAGCGATGCGCGTGGCTCACCGGCTCGGTGGCGAAGTATACAGTTGAGCTGCTGAACAGCAGACTGGATGGGCGATTTAAGCCCGCGCACGCTCTTTCGGCCGAGGTCCAGGCGTGCCGCTCCTGCCATGACCAGGGAGGTTCTCTCGAGAATAGCCGTGGCATGATGGACTGTGGCGGCTGCCATTTCACGGGGAAACCGAAGCACCCGTAAGACGTCAAGCGGTCAACTGAACCGAAGAAAACAAGGTGGGCAACGGCGCGGAAACGCGGCTTTGCCCACGCGAACCAGAAAAGCGGCAGGTCCTTATTCGATGCGGGTTTCCGAGGCATTTTTGTCGTCTAATCAGTCGGCAATCATGCCACTGTGCCGTAGCAGCGCACCCACCATGGGCTCGCGGCCGCGGAATGCCTTGAACGACTCGAGTGCGGGCCGGCTGCCGCCCACGGCCAGTATCTCGTCGCGAAAGTGCTCGCCGCTCTTCTGGTCGAGAACGCCGTTCTCCTCGAACAGGCTATAGGCGTCTGCCGAGAGCACCTCGGCCCACTTGTAGCTGTAATAGCCTGCGCCGTAGCCGCCGGCGAAAATGTGCGAGAAATTGTTCTGAAACCGGTTATACGGCGGCGGCACCGCCACCGCGACCTGGCTGCGGATCTCATCGAGAAGCTGCTGCGGGGTCTTGCTGCCGCCCGGGTCGAAATCGAAATGCAGATGCATGTCGAACAGCGAAAACTCGAGCTGCCGCACCGTCTGCATGCCGCTCTGGAAGTTCTTGGCGGCGAGCATTTTGTCGTAGAGCGCGCGCGGCAGGGGTTCGCCGCTGTCCGCGTGCGCCGTCATATGCGCGAGCACTTCCCACTCCCAGCAGAAATTCTCCATGAACTGGCTGGGCAATTCGACCGCGTCCCACTCCACCCCGTGGATGCCCGAGACGCCGACAAAATCGACCCGGGTCAGCAGATGGTGCAGGCCGTGGCCGAATTCGTGGAACAGTGTCAGTACCTCTTCGTGCGTGAGCAAGGCCGGTTTTGCGCCGACCGGCTCCGGAAAATTGCAGACGAGATAGGCCACCGGCGTTTGCACCCGGTCCGCCAGCCTGCGGCGGCTGATGGCCTCGTCCATCCAGGCGCCGCCGCGCTTGGTGTCGCGCGCATACGGATCGAGATAGAACTGGCCGGCCAGCTTGCCCTGCGCGTCGCAGATGCGGTAAAAGCGCACTGCCGGATCCCAGGTCTCGGCTTCGTCGGGTTGGATGTGCACACCGAAAACTGTCTCCACCAGGCGAAACATTCCCTGCATCACCTTGTCTTCCGGAAAATACTGCTTCACCTCCTGGTCGGAAAACGCATAGCGCGCGGCGCGCAATTTTTCCGAGGCGTAAGCGAGATCCCAGGCCTCCAATTGGGCCAGGCCAAGCTCGGCCGCGGCAAATTCGCACAGCGCGGCATAGTCCTTTCTGGCGAAAGGCAGGGCTTTGGAGGCGAGGTCCTGCAGAAAAGCCAGGACCTGCCCTGGCGTCTGTGCCATTTTGGGCACCAGGGAAACTTCGGCGTGGTTGGCGTAGCCGAGCAAGTGCGCCGCTTCGTGGTGCAGTTTGAGTATCTGGATGATCAGCGGCGTATTGTCGAGTTCGGGCTTGCCGAATTCGCTCGCTCGCGTGACGTAGGCCCGGTACATTTCCTGGCGCAACTCGCGCCGTTCGGCATATTGCATGAAGGGCACGTACGCAGGTGCCTGCAGACTGAATTTCCAGCCCGGTTTGCCGTCCTTGTCCGCGGCGGCGCGCGCGGCGTCGACCACGTCGGCGGGAATGCCGGCGAGCTGGCTGCGGTCCTCGATGTAGAGCGCAAAAGCGTTGGTTGCATCGAGCAGGTTTTCGGAGAAGCGGGTGGCAAGGCGCGCCAGTTCCTCAGAGATCGCGGCAAAGCGCTGCTTCTCCTGCGCTGGCAGTTCCGCGCCGGACAGGCGGAAATCGCGTATCTCGTTGTCGACGATTCTGCGCTGCGCCGGCGCGAGCGCGGCGAACCCGGGTGACGCCTTGAGCGCCTTGTACTTGTCGAACAGCTTCAGGTTCTGGCCCAGTTCGGTGTAGTACTGGACGACTTTGGGCTGATTCGCGTTGTAGGCGGCGCGCAACTCGGGCGAGTCGAGCACGCCGTGCAAATGCCCGACCACGCCCCAGGCGCGTGCCAGCCTTTCGCCGGCGTCCTCCAGGGGGGCGACAAAAGCCGCCCAGGTGGCCGGCGTTTCGGGCCCGGTCAGGCTTTCGATGCAGGCGCGGTTTTCCGCGAGCAGCTGGTCCACGGCCGGGGCGATGTGCTCCGCCTTGATCGCCGCAAACCGCGGCAGGCCGGTGAAATCCAACAGCGGGTTCAGCTCATGCATGATGTTTCTGCTTTCGAGGGTTCAGGGTGCCGCAGCGGCGTGTCCCGCGCAGCAATTCAAAGGCCTTCGGCTTCTCCGGATCCGGCACTGCGGGACTATTCGCGGCTCTTCAGCACGAGTTGCACCAGTTCGGCGACCGAATTCGCGCTCATTTTCTCCATTACGCGCGAGCGATGCACTTCCACTGTCTTGATGCTGATGCCGAGCTCGTCGGCGATCTGCTTGTTCAGCTTTCCGGCGACGATCAGGGCGAGCACTTCGCGTTCGCGCTGGGTCAGACTGTCCACCCGCTGTGCCACCGACGCGCTCTCTGCGCGCTTGGCGGCGGCGGCTCTGTCCTGCTTCATGCAGGACTCGATCAGCCGCAGCATGTCCTGGTCGTTGAACGGCTTTTCGATGAAATCCGCGGCGCCCTTTTTCAGCGCCGACACCGCCATCGGCACATCGCCGTGGCCGGTGATAAAAATCACCGGCAGGCTCGATGCGCGGGCCTGCAACTGCTCGTACAGGTCCAGCCCGCTCATGCCGGGCATGCGCACGTCGAGCACCAGGCAGCCGCAGAACTCCCGATTGAACGCGCCGAGAAATGCCTCCGCCGACGGATACAGCTCGACCGACAGCCCGCGCGATTCGAGCAGCCACTTGAGCGAATCGCGCATGGCATCATCGTCATCGACGATGTGGACTCTGGGTGCATTCATCGGGGGCTCACGGGAAGGGTGAAGCTGAATACGCTGCCGCCGCCGGGATTGGCCACGGTCCATAGGCGGCCGTGGTGGAATTCTATGATCGAACGGCAGATGTTGAGTCCCATACCCATGCCTTCGGCCTTGGTGGTGTAGAACGGCGCGAACAGCCGCTCGCTTTGTTCGGCCGTCACGCCGGAGCCCCGGTCGGCAACGTTGACCTCGATGAAATCCTTGCCGTTGGCGCGCGCGCTGATGGCCAGTTCGCGCTCGCCGCGTGGCGTGCTTTGCATGGCTTCGACGGCGTTCTTGACCAGGTTGAGCACCACCTGCTCTATCATGATCTTGTCGGCGTAGGCCGCGGGCAGGTCGGACGGGACGCTGACGCCGATGCGTACGCCGGCCTTGCGCGCCTCGATCTCGGCGAAACCGATGACTTCATCGACCACTTCGGCGATCTGCACAGAGCCGCGGTTGGGCTCGCTTTTTTTGACGAAGTCGCGCACGCGCCGGATGATCTTGCCGGCGCGCTCGGCCTGTACGCTCGCTTTCTGCATCGCCGCCAGCAGCTCCTCGGGGCGGTAGTCGTTCGCCTGCAGCCGGTTGACGCAGCCCATGTTGTAATTGGCGATCGCCGACAGCGGCTGGTTCAGCTCGTGCGCCAGGCTCGATGCCATTTCACCCATGGTGATCAGGCGCGAGGTCTGCTGCAAGCGGTCCAGCTGCCGGCTGTTGAACTCCTCCATGTTCATGCGGTCGGTGATGTCGGTGGCGACCTCCATGCGCACCACGCGGCCGTCCACCCACTGTATGGCGCGCTCGCGCAACTGGTACCAGCGTCCGTTGAGGCTGTTCTGCAGTTCGGTGTCGTGCAGTTCCAGCGGGGTCTGGTGCGGCGCGAGCATCCTGGCCGCAGCGATGAACCGCACCGGGTCCGGGTGGCAGGCGCTGGTGACCTGCCAGCAATTGCGCCCGACGGCGTCGTAGCCGTAGATGTTCTTGAACGCCTTGTTGGCGAACAGTATCTCGTCCGCTTCCAGCCCGGCGACGTAGATCGCCGCGTCCAGGCCGTCGAGGACCGTCATGAAGCGCTGGTGCGAGGCCTCGAGCTCGGCGCGCGCGCGCCTTTGCTCCGTGATGTCGTGTATCGACGCCATCCACCCGGCCTGCCGGCCGCTGGCGTCCACCAGCGGCGCCTCGTAGACGCGCACGTCGAAGCGTTCCCCGTTCCTGCGGCGAAAGCGCGACTCGATGCCGCCGCGCGGCGTTTCGCCGGCGAGGGATTGGCGCAGGGATTGCTCCTGCTCCGCCAGATCTTCGGGTATCCAGTACGGAAACGGCGCGGAAGCGCCGATCAGGTCCTCTGCGGCCAAGCCGACCATTTTGCAGAACGCGGCGTTGACGTGGGTGATGCGCCCTTGCATGTCGATGGCGCGCATCCCGGTGGGCATGGATTCCTCCATCGCCTTGCGGAAATTCGATTCCGCGCGCAAGGCATCCTCGGCGCGTATCCGGCGCGCGAGGTTGTTGCGCAGGGACCACAGGCTCCACACCACCAGCAGGGACAGTCCGGCGATCAGAAAAATGGGCAGGGTTTTCGCGAAGCTGGCATCGAAGCGATACGCCGCCACCCGCATCTGCATGCCGTTGCCGGGCGGGTCGAAGCTGACGCTGTAGTTGAGGCCCTCGTCGCGCGGCCGCGTGGACGAGTTCTCCGCCAGCAAGCTGCCGGCGGTGCCGGTGAAACTCAGATGATATTTTTCCGAGAACCATGCGGGCACCAGATAGCGCAGCATGCCCGACACCGGGTATGCCGCCACCAGGGCGCCGAGAAAATCCGGACCGTGACGGATGGGCACAAACAACTCGAAACTGGGGCCGAAACGTTCGCCGACATAGGTGCTGCCGTACACCGGCCGGTCGGTGTTGTGGGCCGCGATCAAGCCCTGCGCCTGCTCGGCGCGCGCGAGCGGGCCGGCCAGCTTGCGCTCGCCGCCTGCGTCGGGCACGGCATTGCGGATGGTCCCGCCGGCGTCGACCCAGGAAATACTCGAGAGGTGCGGATTGATCGCCAGATACTGGGCGGCCCTGGCCTGGAATTCGGCGCTGCCGACCTTGCCCCCGGCGGTCTCGCGCGCGAGCTCCTGCAGAAATTCCTGGTCGCTTTGCATATGCAGGCGCAGGGTCTGCTCGGCCCATTGCACATCGCGCTCCAGCGCTGCCATCTGTTGGTCGAAATCGCGTTTCTGCAGCAGCCACACCAGCGCGATCATGGCCAGGATGAACGCGCCAACGGCGACGTTGGGCATCATCCACTGCCAGCCCTGGCTGGACGTGGTGCTGGTACTGTCTGGGGTGCGGGGCGGCATGGGGGCTTAGGTCGGTCGGTGCGAAATCCGAGTCCGGGTTGGCAATGCTAGCATGAAGAGCTTGGTCGCTATAGACGCATCATGCCATGGCTGCAGGTCGCGGCCATTGGGGTTTTCCCGGTCAAACCTGCGGAGAAAAGGGGAGCTGATTGCTAAGGGTATGCCCCAATACCGGCGGATCGCGGCGCCGCCTAGACTGTCCGCGGAAGCTGTAAAGAGTATGCGAGGCTTCCGCTCAATTGTTCTCTCCTTGCGCCGGGGCTATCGCCCCGGCCTTTTTTTGCGCGCCCTTGCGTGGAGTCGGGCGGCATGCCCGCGCGTCGCGACTCTGCCCGGCGGGCTCCCTGTATAATATCCGGACCGGAAACTGCGAACCGAAATCGAAGCGGCTTGCGTGCGGCACACCCCTGCCTATTACCGCGCTATTCGACCGCTGTCAGAACGACGCCACAGCCGCAGCCTAGAAGGAGTTGCCATGTCAGCCGTACCCGATTTGCCCTCCGCCGACGATCCGGACGCCCTGGAAACGCAGGAATGGCTGGATGCGCTTGAGGCGGTGTTGGAGCGCGAAGGCGCGGAACGTGCCCACTATCTGCTGGAAAAGCTGATCGACAAGGCGCGCCGCTCAGGTGCCTATCTGCCGTACAAGGCGCAGACCGCCTATCTCAACACCATACCGCCGCACATGGAGGAGCGCTCGCCCGGCGATGCCGCCCTCGAAGACCGCATACGCGCCTACTGCCGCTGGAACGCGATGATCATGGTGGCCAAGGCGAACAGCGTCGAAGGCGACCTCGGCGGCCACATCGCGAGCTTCGCCTCGGTAGGCACGCTGTTCGGCATAGGGCAGAACCACTTCTGGCACGCGCCCAGCGCCGATCACGGCGGCGATCTGATCTACATCCAGGGCCATTCCGCCCCGGGCGTGTATGCGCGCGCCCTGCTCGAAGGGCGGCTGACGCCCGAGCAACTGGTCAATTTCCGCCGCGACGTGAACGGCAAGGGCGTCACCTCCTACCCGCATCCCTGGATCATGCCGGAGTTCTGGCAGTTCCCCACGGTATCGATGGGACTCGGGCCGATCCAGGCGATCTATCAGGCGCGCTACCTCAAGTACCTGCATGCGCGCGGCCTCGCGAACACCGAGAACCGCAAGGTGTGGGCCTTCCTCGGGGACGGGGAGACCGACGAGCCCGAATCCCTGGGCGCCATTTCCATGGCGGCGCGCGAAAAGCTCGACAACCTGGTGTTCGTCATCAACTGCAACCTGCAGCGCCTCGACGGCCCGGTGCGCGGCAATGCCAAGATCATCCAGGAGCTCGAAGGCGATTTTCGCGGCTCCGACTGGAATGTGATCAAGCTGATCTGGGGCTCGTATTGGGATCCGCTGCTGGCGCGCGACAAGGAAGGCATATTGCTGCGCATCATGGAGGAGACCGTGGACGGCGAGTACCAGAATTTCAAGGCCAACGACGGCGCTTTCGTGCGCAAGCATTTTTTCGGCAAGCATCCGAAGCTGCTGGAAATGGTGTCCAAGATGAGCGACGCTGACATCTGGCGGCTCAACCGCGGCGGCCACGATCCGCACAAGATCTACGCGGCCTATGACGCGGCGGTGAGGCACAAAGGCCAGCCTACGGTGATACTGGCGAAGACCGTCAAAGGCTTCGGCATGGGCAAGATCGGCGAAGGCAAAATGGCCACGCATCAGCAGAAGAAAATGGACCTCGGGTCCATCCGCCAGTTCCGCGACCGCTTCAATATCCCGATTCCCGACGACAAGCTGGAGGAACTGCCGTTCTACGTTCCGCCGGCGGATTCGCCGGACATGAAATACCTGCACGAGCGCCGCCAGGCGCTGGGCGGCTACCTGCCCAGCCGCCGGCGCAAGGCGGATGCAGTGCCCGAAGTGCCGCCCTTGTCGGCGCTGGACGCGGTGCTCAAAGCCACCGAGCGCGAAATATCCACCA
>JAJZUN010000795.1 GCA_021848555.1 Pseudomonadota bacterium
ATCCTGGTGTCCGGTCTGTTTGTCGGCATGGTGCTGGGCCTGCAGGGTTACGATACCCTGGAGCGCTACGGCTCCTCGTCGGCGCTGGGCGTGCTGGTGGCGCTGTCGCTGGTGCGCGAGCTGGGGCCGGTGGTGGCGGGCCTGTTGTTTGCCAGCCGGGCCGGTTCGGCCATCACCGCCGAAATCGGGCTGATGAAGGCCACCGAACAGCTGGCGGCGATGGAGATGATGGCGGTGGACCCGATAGCGCGGGTGATTGCGCCGCGTTTCTGGGCCGGCGTGATCTCGATGCCGCTCCTGGCGGCGATGTTTTCGGGAATGGGTGTGTTCGGCGGCTACCTGGTCGGCGTGCGCCTGATCGGGGTCGACGAAGGTTCGTTCTGGTCTCAGATGCAGGCTGCGGTCGATTTTCAGGAGGACATACTCAACGGCGTGATCAAGAGCGTGGTGTTCGGCATCGCGGTCACCTGGATAGCGGTGTTCGAGGGCTATGATGCGCCGCCTACCGCCGAAGGCGTGTCGGGGGCAACCACGCGCACGGTGGTGACCTCGTCTCTGTCGATACTCGCGCTGGATTTTATGCTGACTGCATTCATGTTTCGAGGGGCTTAAAGATGATGAAGCGTAAGGCATTGGACCTGTGGGCGGGCGTGTTTGTCGCCATGGGCTTGGGCGCGCTCTTGTTCCTGGCGCTGAAAGTGGGGAATCTTGCGTCGTTCTCGGCGGCGGAAACATATCAAGTCAAGGCGAATTTTGATAACATTGGCGGTCTGAAGAAGCGGGCGCCGGTGAAAAGCGCGGGCGTGGTGGTCGGACGGGTCGAGGACATCAGTTTCGATACCGATACCTACGAGGCCACGGTCGCCATGTCGATCGACAAGCGCTACGAGTTTCCGAAGGACACCTCGGCGAAAATCCTGACTGCGGGCCTGCTTGGTGAGCAGTACATCGGTCTTGCAGCCGGCGGCGATACGGCGAAGTTGAAAGGCGGCGACAAGATCAAGATCACCCAGTCCGCGGTGGTGCTGGAGAACCTGATCAGCCAGTTTCTGTTCAGCAAGGCCGCGGACGGCAACAAAGACAACAAGCAGTAATGGAACAAGGACGATGATCATGCTGCGGCGTTTTTTCGGATTGCTATTGCTGGTCGCGCTGGGCGGCTTGGGCGGGTGCGCCACGACCGGCGTCAATCCGGACGACCCGCTCGAAGGCTACAACCGCGCCATGTTCAACTTTAACGAGGGCGTGGACAAGGCGATCATCAAGCCGGTGGCCAGCGGCTACAAGGCGGTGATGCCGGAAGTCGCGCGCACCGGCGTGACCAATTTCTTCTCCAATCTTGGCGACATCTGGATCGGCATCAACAATATCCTGCAAGGCAAGGTCGGTGCGGGCGTGCGGGATTTCGGCCGTTTCGCGATCAACACCACGGCAGGCATACTGGGTCTGTTCGACGTCGCCAGCAGCGCCGGGCTGGACAAGCACAACGAGGATTTCGGCCAGACGCTGGGGCGCTGGGGCATGGGCAGCGGCGCTTATGTGGTGCTGCCCATCCTCGGTCCGAGCAGCATGCGCGACGCGTTCAGCCTGCTCGCCGTGGACTGGCACGGCGACCCGTTATGGTATGTGGGCAATGTTCCGACGCGTAACGAACTCTATGTCGTGCGCGTCGTCGATCAGCGCGCCAACCTGCTCGACGCCGTCCAACTGGCCGAAGACGCGGCGCTGGACCACTATTCCTACGTGCGCAGCGCCTATCTGCAGCGCCGACGCAGCCTGATCTACGACGGGGAGACGCCGCGCGAGCCCGATCCGGACCGGAGTTCGAAGTCCGCCCCGGGCGCAGAGCTGGCGGCGTTGCCGGGAGGCGAACTGCCGCCGGCGCGCCTGGTAACCGAGGGCGGCGAGCCGGTGCTCTCCGCCGCGGACGAGCCGCTTACGCCAGCGCGGGAGTTTTCCGCTGTCCGGGCGCAGTCGCCGGCCGGACTGGGCAGCTACGCCCCCGCGATTCCTGTCAACGACGATGCCGTGCTCGCCGTTTCCGGTCAGATGCGCGCCGGCATCGATAGCGCCGTTGTGAGACCATGATCAAACTCTTTCTTGCACTCTGTTTTTCCCTGCTGGCCACGACAGCCGGCGCCCAGGGCGTCGCGCCCGACGTCCTGATCAAGAGCATTTCGGACGACGTGATCGGCATCATCAAGCAGGACAAGGACATCAAGGCCGGCAACCGGGCAAAGATCAACGAGTTGGTCGATGCCAAGGTGCTGCCGCATTTCAACTTCAACCGCATGACGGCGCTCGCGGTGGGGCGCAACTGGCCCAAGGCCAATGCGGCGCAGCAGAAGGCGTTGATCACTGAATTTCGCACCCTGCTGGTGCACACCTACTCCGGAGCCTTGTCCGCCTACAAGAACGAGGTGATCGAGTTCAAGCCGCTGCGTGCCGCTGCGGACGACACCGATGTGACCGTACGGACCCAGGTCAAGCGGCCGGGACCGAGCCGGTCAGC
>JAJZUN010000796.1 GCA_021848555.1 Pseudomonadota bacterium
GGCCTCGATGGCGGCGGTCGCAGGGGCGTTGTATGTGCCGCAGGTTGGCATCATTAACCCTTCGCTACTCGATCCCTCGCTCTCACTGGAGGTGGCGATCTGGGTCGCCGTCGGCGGGCGCGGTGGTCTGCTCGGTGCGGTGTTGGGGGCGGCGCTCGTCAACTTGCTCAAGTTCTGGCTGACGGCGGCCGCGCCCGCACTCTGGCCGTTCGTGCTCAGCCTGCTCGGGTTGCTTGTGGTCCTCGCCCTGCCGAATGGCCTGCTCGACCTGCCCAACCGCTCGCGCGACTGGATCGCCGACCTCGCGCGCACGCCGCTGCCGCTGCTGCGCCGGCGTACCGTGCGATGACGCCCGCGGGCGCGCCAGCCGTGCAGGTGGAGGGGCTGACCGTGGTGTTTGGCCGCTTCGTCGCCATCTCCGAGCTGTCTTTTAGTGTCCGCTACGGGGAAGTGCGCGGGTTGATCGGCCCGAACGGCGCCGGGAAGACGACCCTGCTTGATGTGCTCACCGGCAAGTCGCGCCCGCGCGCCGGACGTGTGGTGGTGGATGGCACGACTGACCTCGCTGGAATGAGCGATGTTGCGCGCGTGCACGCCGGCATTGGCCGCAAATTCCAGAAGCCGAGTGTGTTCGAGGCCCTGAGCGTGCGGGAGAACCTAGATCTCGCCTGCCGCCTGCATCCGCGCTCGCTCACCCGCGAGGTGCTGGAGCGCGACGCCCACAAGCGGAACCGGATCGACCAGCTACTGGAGATCATCGGCCTGACCGAGCAGCGCAACGCAACGGCTGGCGCGCTCTCACACGGCCAGAAGCAGTGGCTGGAAATCGGCATGGTGGTGGTTCAGGAGCCGAAACTGCTCCTGTTGGATGAGCCGGTGGCCGGCATGAGCGACGAGGAAACAGCGCGCACGGCGACGCTGATCCAGACCTTGCGAAGCCCTGAGCGCAGCATCGTCGTCGTCGAACACGACATGGATTTTGTCGAGCTGGTGGCAGATGCTGTCACCGTGTTGCAGGACGGGCGAACGCTGTTCGAGGGCAGCATGGCGGCGGCGAGGCTGGATTCACGCGTGATCGAGGGGTATATCGGACGGTGACTCCCCTGCTGGCGATTAACGACATCGACCACCATTACGGTAGTGCGCAAACCCTTCGTGCCGTTTCGCTGGCGATCGCGGAGGGCGAATGCCTTGCGCTGCTCGGCCGCAATGGCGCGGGCAAGACGACTCTACTGCGCTGCCTGATGGGCCTGCTGCCGCTCAGCCGGGGCCACATTACGCTGCGCGGCGAGTCGATCAGCGGCTGGTCGTCGTCGCGGCGGGTGCGCGGCGGCATCGGCTATGTCCCCCAGGGGCGGGAAATCTTTGCTGATCTGTCGGTGGCCGAAAATCTGCTGATCGGGCAGAAGGTGCGCGGTGCGCGCGACGATGCGCTACTCGATGAAGTCTGCGCGCTGTTCCCGATGCTGCGTAACATATGGAACCGGCGCGGCGGCGATCTGTCGGGTGGACAGCAGCAGCAACTCGCCATCGGTCGCGCATTGATGACGAGGCCGCACCTCTTGGTGCTAGACGAACCGACCGAGGGTATTCAGCCATCCATTGTCAAGTCAATCGAAGGCGCCATCGCCTCCCTCAAGGGGCGCATGTCGATCCTTCTGGTCGAGCAGTATTTCGACTTCGCGCGCTCCCTCGCCGATCGCTTCGTGGTTCTGAACCGCGGCGCCGTGGCGCTCAGCGGCACTGGCGCCGAGATGGATCGCGACACGCTTGGCCGCTATCTTTCGATCTGAGGTGGCGGGCCCCTTCGCCATTCCCTGCTCAACGGAGACGTCTCATGGCTCATCATGAAATTCCCGCCACACCGGACAATATGGTGCTCGGCTACCTCGACGCGACGCAGCCACCGGTGCTGGAGGTCGATTCCGGCGACACCGTAACGCTGCATTCGTTTCCGGCGGGCGGGCGCGAGTCGCTGCCGGACCGGTCGCGGGTACCGGCCGATTACCTCGCAGCGCTGGAGGCGCTACCGCCCGGCCCGGGGCCGCATTTCATCACCGGCCCAGTTTATGTCCGCGGTGCCAAACCTGGCGATACGCTGCAAGTGGATATCTTGGAGGCGACACCCCGAATGGACTGGGGCTTCGTCGCCATCCTGCCTCTGCTCGGCACGCTTCCCGAGGAATTCGACTACGAAACCATCCATCCGACGATCGATCACGCGCGCAACACTTGCACCCTGCCTTGGGGCATGGAACTGCCACTCGATCCATTTTTCGGCATCATCGGTGTCGCGCCGCCACGCGCCTGGGGCCGGTGCGGCTCCCCGGTGCCGCGCGCCTTCGGTGGCAACATGGACAACAAGGAGTTGAAGCCCGGCGCGACGCTATACCTGCCGGTTTTCAACGAGGGCGCGCTGTTCATGGCGGGTGACGGACACGGCGTGCAGGGTGATGGCGAGGTCTGCATCACCGCGCTGGAAACTGGACTGACCGGCAAGTTCCGCCTGAC
>JAJZUN010000797.1 GCA_021848555.1 Pseudomonadota bacterium
GCCGATGGGCTGACGCGCCAGAGCGTTTCGATCAACTTGGGCAAGAGCGAGGACAGGATCGAGCTTTTCTACAAGACCCAGAATTACGCCGATCAGGGTCGGCCCTGGTTCGAGGCGCTGGCGGGGAAATCGGTGGAATTCGTGGGTCGGGTGCTGTCGGATCCCAGAAGTGCCATGAAGAAACCGCCGACCGGCAAACCCGGATCTTCCGCAACGACTGTTCCGAATCTGCCTCCCGAAGCGCTGGCCGAAGCCGTTGAACAGGTGCTGCGTCGCACCTACGCCAACTGGAGCGATGAACCGATTCCGGCACTGGGTGGCAAGACACCGCGTCAGGCGCTGGCGACGGCGGCCGGACGCGAGCGGGTGCGTGGCTTGCTGAGAAGCTATGAAGACGGAGAAAAAGTCCAAGCGGCGCAGCAGGGGCGGCGCGAGATTTCGTACGCGTTTCTCTGGGAAGCGCTTGGATTGGATCGCGCGGCAGGATAGAGTTTGTGCTGCGGTTGCCTGCAAAGCGAGAACTGGCGCGGTTCTTCGGGCAATGGCAGTTTGGCTTGGCGAAGCGCATGAAGGCTGGCGGCGATCGCGCGTCTTCATTCCCGGTCAGCGTATTGATATCACTTCAAGAACGCAACCAGCGCGTCCAGCACCTCGTCCGGTTTTTCTCCCATCATATTGTGCCCGCTGCCGTCGATGATCACGGTCTTCGCGCCATTGACCAGCTTGGCGAAATCCTGCGCTGCGCGCACCGGGGTCATGGAATCGCGCCGCGCGAGCAGGAACAGGGCGGGGCAACGCACCCCGGCTGCGGCTGCGGCGCCGCCGTCATAGGCGTTGCAGGCGCTGAAATCCAGGTGCATCACGCCAGGCTTCTGCCGCTGCATCAGGCGCAGGTTCTCGCCTATCACCCAGAATCCGGGGCCGGGATTGTTCGGATACTGCGCATAGGCCAGGTGCGACCAGATGTTGACCATGTCCTGCGCCAGGGGCTCGTCGTCCCGGGTGGCGTCCAGCAGTTCGGCCGACACTTTCATCGGATAGGCGGTGGCGAGCAGGGCGATTTTCGCTACCCGCTGCGGTCGGCGCGCGGCGCACTCGAGCGCGACGAGCGAACCCATGCTGTGCCCGACGATCGCCGCCTGTTTCACTCCGGCAGCATCCTGAACTGCGCCGACCCAATCGGCGAGTTCACCGACGCTCGCGAGCGCCGGCCCGGCGCTGCGGCCGTGGCCCGGCAGGTCCACCGCGAGCACGCCGTAGCCGTGGTGCGCGAGATAGCGGCTTTGCAGGATCCAGACGCTGTGGTCGCATTGCGCGCCGTGGACGAACATCACGGTGGGCAGTTTGGCGTCGAAGGTCTTTCCGCCGGTGTAGGCGTAGGCTTGTTTGCCGTCGATTTCGTATTGCATCGCCGCCCCCTATTTCCTGGTCTTCTGCGAAGCGCGCAGGCCGTTGGCGAGATCGTCCATCAGGTCGGCTGCGTCCTCCAGACCGATCGAAAGCCGCATCGTGCCTTCGGTAATGCCCGCGGTCTTGAGCGCCGCCTCATCCATGCGGAAGTGGGTGGTGCTCGCCGGATGGATCACCAGCGATTTCGCATCGCCGACGTTGGCGAGATGGGAAAATATTTTCAGCGTCTCGACAAAGCGTTGGCCGGCGGCGCGATCGCCGCGGATGGAGAAGCTGAATACGGCGCCGCAGCCCCGGGGCAGGAGTCTCTTCGCCAGGGCGTAGTCGGGGTGCTCGGGGAGTTCCGGATAGGACACCGACTCCACCGCCGGATGCTTCACCAGGAATTCGACCACCTTGCGCGTGTTTTCGACATGGCGGGCCATCCTGAGCGGCAGGGTCTCCACGCCCTGCAGGATCTGGAACGCGGTGGCCGGGCTCATGCAGGCGCCGAAATCGCGCAGGCCCTCGCGCCGCGCGCGCAGCGAGAAGGGGGCGACGGTGGACTCTTCCGAGAAATTCATGCCGTGAAAGCCCTCGTAGCCTTCGCTCAATTCCGGAAACTTGCCCGATGCGACCCAGTCGAAGGTGCCGCCGTCGACCAGTACGCCGCCGATGGCCACGCCGTGTCCGCCGAGGAACTTGGTGGCGGAGTGGAACAGCAGATCGGCGCCGTGATCGAAGGGTTTCAGCAAGTAAGGCGTGGTGAAGGTCGAATCCACCATCAGCGGCAGACCGTGCTCGTGCGCGATCGCCGCGACCGCCGGGATGTCGAGGACATCGAGTCCGGGGTTGCCCAGGGTTTCGGCAAACAGGGCTTTGGTGTTGGGCCGGATCGCGGCGCGCCAGGCATCGAGATCGCGCGGCTTGACGAAGGTGGTTGCTACGCCGAAACGCGGCAGCGTGTAGTGCAGCAGATTGTGCGAGCCGCCGTAGAGCGCGCCCGAGGAGACGATGTGCGAGCCGGCGCCGGCGATGGTCGCAAGCCCCAGGTGCAGCGCCGCCTGGCCGCTGGCGGTGGCGATGGCCGCCACGCCGCCTTCCACCGCCGCCAGTC
>JAJZUN010000798.1 GCA_021848555.1 Pseudomonadota bacterium
CATCCGCCAAAACGAGCCGGGCAAGAGCTTTTTCTTCCTCGCGCAGGGGCAGGTCAAGGTCACGCTGGGTGGGCATCTGCTGAACACGATAGGTGAGGGCGAGAGTTTCGGCGAGATGGCCTATATCCGCGGCGGCGTGATGCCGCGGCACGCGACGGTGGAGTCCATGACCGGCATCCTGCTCGCCGAATTCGAGCCCGAAGCCTTGGACCTGATGAGCCTGGGCGCGCAGTTGCAGCTCACCCGCGCCCTGGTGCGCAACCTCGTGGACCGGCTCGAGCTGGCCAATGCGCGGCTGGCGAAATGAAAGTGAATAATTGCAGCAGTGTCTCAAACGCCGCCGTCGGATTTGCGCGCTGCGCGCGCCAACCGCGTTTTCCGTGCGGATGAAAGGCGTATCCGCACAGAAAACGCGGTTATGGGGAAAAGCAAAAGCGATTGGGGTTTGTTTTTATCAAGTGCGGACGATCTTCGTCCGCGTAACATCGCAACCTCGCACCAGCGGGGCGATTTAGGCGGAGGCCTGTAACAAGGGAAGGGTAGAGCATGCCAAAAAATGTCGGAGTCATCGGACTGGGCGCAATGGGCCTGGGCGTGGCGCGATCGTTGTTGCGCGCCGGCTTTCGCACCCACGCCTGCGATGTGCGGCGCGAGGTGCTGGCGGCGTTTTCGGCCGAAGGCGGCATCGCCTGCGCCACGCCGGCGGAAGTGGGCGCGGCCTGCGAGGTGGTGCTGACCCTGGTGGTGAATGCCGCGCAGACCGAGGTCGCGCTGCTGGGCGAGCACGGCGCGGCGGCCGCGATGCGCGCCGGGTCCGTGGTGATCGCGAGTTCCACCGTCGCCCCGGAATTCGCCGAGTCGCTCGCAGCCAGGCTCGCCGCGATGGGCCTGGGCATGATAGACGCGCCGGTATCGGGCGGCGCGGCCAAGGCGGCCAGCGGGCAGATGACCGTCATGGCGGCGGGCAGCGCGGAGAATTTCGCCAAGGTCGAGGACGTGTTCAACGCAATCGCGCAGAAGGTATATCGCCTGGGCAATGCGCCCGGTGCGGGTTCAAAAGTCAAAATGATCAACCAGCTTCTGGCCGGGGTGCATATCGCCGCCGCGGCCGAAGCGATGGCGATGGGCATACGCGCCGGCGCCGATCCGGCCGTGCTGTATGAAGTCATCTCGAACAGCGCCGGCTCGTCATGGATGTTCCAGAACCGCGTGCCGCACATCCTCGCCGGCGACTACACGCCGCTGTCGGCGGTCAACATTTTCGTCAAGGATCTGGGCATCGTTCTCGATACGGCGAAGAAAGCGGCCTTCCCCCTGCCGCTGACGGCGACGGCGCACCAGATGTTCCTGACGGCGGCCGCGGCCGGGCGCGGCGGCGAGGACGATTCCGCCGTAGTGAAGAATTATCCGGGCATCGAACTGCCGAAGAAGAAAGGCTGATTCGTCATGCTGCTTGGTTGCATTGCCGACGATTTCACCGGGGCGACCGATCTCGCAAACAATCTCGTGCGCAGCGGCATGCGCACGCTGCAGACCATAGGCGTGCCCGCCGCGCCCCTCGCCGGGGATGTCGATGCGGTGGTGGTGGCCTTGAAGTCGCGCACCATTGCCGCGGCCGAAGCGGTGGCGCAGTCGCTGGCTGCGCTAGCCTGGCTCAAGCGTGCCGGCTGCCGCCAGTTCTATTTCAAGTATTGCTCCACCTTCGACTCGACGCCGCAGGGCAATATCGGGCCGGTGGCCGAGGCGCTGATGGACGCGCTGGGCGCGAACATCGCCATCGCCTGCCCCGCGTTCCCGACCAACGCCCGCACCATCTACATGGGCAATCTGTTCGTGGGCGAGCTGCCGCTGTCGGAGTCCGGCATGCGCCACCACCCGCTGACGCCGATGACCGACGCCAACCTGGTGCGTGTGCTGCAGGCGCAGTCGCGCGCCAAGGTGGGCCTGGTGGCGTGGACCGCGGTGGCCGCGGGGGAGCAGGAGATAAGCGCAAGGTTTGCGGCGCTGGCGGCCGAAGGCGTGCGCCTCGCCGTGGTCGACGCGATCACTGACGCCGACCTGCACGCGATCGCCGCCGCCTGCGCCGACCATCCGCTGGTCACCGCCGGCTCCGGCATCGCCATCGGGCTGCCCGGCAACTTTCACCGCGCCGGTGTGTTGCCGCCGCGCGCCGATGCGGCCGAATTGCCGCGCGTGCCGGGGCTGGCCGCGGTGATCTCGGGTTCGTGTTCGCAGGCCACCAACGGCCAGGTCGCGCACTGGCTGGAGTCCGGACGGCCGGCGATTCGGATCGACCCGCGGCAGATCGCGCGCGGCAGCGACGTCGCCGCAGAAGCGCTGCTGCAGTCCGCAGCGCTGCTGGGTGCGGGGCCGGTGCTGTTCTACGCCACGGCCGCGCCCGAAGAGGTGAAAGCGGTGCAGGCGGAACTCGGCGTAGCCGAGGCCGGCGCCATGTTGGAGAGCGCGCTGGCGCGGATCGCACAGGGACTGATCGCGCGCGGCGTG
>JAJZUN010000799.1 GCA_021848555.1 Pseudomonadota bacterium
GCTCGAAATCATCGGCGAGATCGCGCGCGCCGCCCGGACCGGCGAACCCGTCGCGCCGGCCAGGCCGGATCGTCCCGTTGCGGCGCCGACCTTAGACCGAGATTCCCCGGATGAACGGTCAATCCGACCCTCGCGAGGCAGCCTAATCGCCGCTCCGGGCGTGCTGGTAGGGACGGCACTGGCCGCTCTTCTGATCGCCGGCCCCGCGCACGCGTTGGTCATCAATCCAACCTTCGACAGCTCAATCGCCGGCAACGCAAATGCCGTACAGATCGAGGGCGCGATCAACACCGCCATCGGCACGATCGATGGGCTGTTCAGCAATTCCGTCACCATTCCGGTGACGTTCACCTACAATGCTGCGGGTTCCGGCAACCTGGCGTCGAGCAGTCAGCTATTCTATCAGCAAACGTACGGCGATTACGTCGGCCTGCTCACGGCCGATTCACTGGCTAATCCGAACAATACGGTTCTCGCCACCGCGCTCGCCAATCTGTCGCACGGCAATGATGCGAACGGAGGCAGCTCTATGTCGATAGCTGCCGGCCAGTTGTCGATGCTTACCGGGACCTCGCTCACCGGCAACGCCACGATCAACCTCAACAGCACGCAGCCTTTCGCCTTCACCAAGCCGGTTTCGAACAGCCAGTTCGATGCTATCGGCTCCCTCGAACACGAGCTGGATGAAATCCTCGGCGGCGGCGGCGCCGGATCGAGCATGAACGATTGCATTACTAATCCCGGATTTTTCTGCGGGACATACGGGCCGACCGATCTCTATCGCTACTCTGCCTTGAATACGCCGAGCTTCACGACCTCGTCGGGTGCGACCTCCTATCTCTCGGTCGATGGCGGGGCCACCAACATCGTCGCGTTCAACCAGAATTCGGGCGGCGACTTTGGCGATTTTGCTCCCAGTTGCGGTACCGGAGGCGGGACGAACGAGCTGATCCAGAACGCCTTCAACTGTCAGGGACAGTACGAGGACTACACGAGCCTCTCGCCCGAATTCGCGATGCTGGAAGCGATCGGCTGGGCCCCCTCCAACAGCGGGACGCCTGTTCCCGAGCCGTCCACCCTGGCGCTGCTCGGCGCCTCTCTGCTCGGCTTCGCGGCGCTCCGACGCTGGCGGAGATCGTAAGGGCTCGGGCGCGGCAGCAACCGCCGCGCCCAACACCGCAAAGCGACGGGTAATGAGCCGGCCTCCCGAGGCCGGCGGCGCATCGCCTACATCGCCCGGCCCGGCTTGGCCTTGCGCAGCGGGGTGCCGGTCTCGGCGAGACGGTGCAGGAGCGCCGGCACCGCAGGCGCCCGGTCGCCGGCGGTGAGCCCGGTCCGGGGGAGGGGGGCGGGGAGCTGCACGGTCATCGATGGGTCGCACGATGCTCCCTGGCGGGACCCCGGCCAGCTGGTGGGTCTGCCGGACGGCGGCGACGAGCGCATCCCGGTCGGGTGCCGCCGGGCCACATGCGAGATGCCGCTGGTGGAGGTTCGCGGGCGCGACGGGTCGTAGCCTGCCAGGGGGACATCATCGGTCATCGGACCATCGACGCAGAAGACGCCGCGGTCGTGGTCGATGACGATCAGGAAGAACGGTTCGGGCGGAGGGGCGTCGGACATGCGACGATCCAGACACTGTGACGACAGCACCCCGAGTTCGGATTCGGCCATTCCAGCCAACTTCCGTGCTTGGCCCTTTTGGGGCTTGGCTTGGTGCGTCGGCGTCGCGCATACTAAGCGTCCGGCATAGCACTGCTGGCCGGACGAACGAACCGAGTGGGTCCCCAAAAGCGAATTTTGCGGCAATCTCGGAAGGCTGAACTTCACCGGCGTTCGCTGCGCCCATGAAGCCGCTGTCCCTCGATCAGCCTGACGGTCGAAGGATAAACAGAAACTTTCGGCGACTTGACCGTTGGAGCAAGACGCCATCCAACGCTTGGAGGCGGCGCCTGCTATGACCGTATCTGCGGAAAAGGAAGATAGAAATGCGCGTTGGCGGTAGTATGCATCCGACCAAAGTGTCCGAAACGGCGGCAAACAGTAGCACGACCTGCAGCGGGTCAATCATTCCTCGACACGCACCACATCTATACGTCACTTTTACCACGTTGGCAGCTAACGATTCGTCGTGGCGCGTTAGTGGGGGTTCGCATCCGACGTGTTCGGAAGGCGCAATTTTGGTCCAAGCGACCTGCGCGGATGGCCCGCAGGTCCACGTGACGGCGGGCGTCAAAATCGATTTTCGTAGAGTTCTCTGAATATTGAATCGGAATCCGGCTTCCGTCGGATCCGCGAACAGCCTTGAGCGCCCGATCGTGTCCCCGGACGTGGTGTAGAAGCCGCTGCTCCTTGGCAGGGATGAGCTGCCTTGTTGTCAGGCTGCCAAGGCTGGCAGGCTGACGGCGGGATCATCGCTCAACGGGGCGATGGTTTCCAGGCTCATGTAGCGTGCGCGCTGGACGGCCCATTCGTCGTTCTGCTCCAGCAGCAGGGCACCGATCA
>JAJZUN010000024.1 GCA_021848555.1 Pseudomonadota bacterium
CGCAATCAAGGAGAACCCAGATGAGCAGAGGAGTCGTGGTAGTGAGCGGTGTGCGCACCGCGATCGGTGATTACGGCAGCGCACTGAAAGACATTGCACCGACCGAACTCGCGGCCAGGGTCGCGCGCGAGGCGGTGGCGCGGGCCAAGGTCGACCCTGCCGCGGTCGGCCACGTGGTGTTCGGCAACGTCATCCACACCGAACCGAAAGACATGTACCTGTCGCGCGTGGCCATGATCAACGCGGGCCTCGCACACCATACGCCGGCAATGACGCTGAACCGCCTTTGCGGCAGCGGCATGCAGGCCATCGTCAGCGCGGCGCAGAACATACTGCTCGGTGACGCCGACATCGCGCTCGCCGGCGGCGCGGAATCGATGAGCCGCGCCGGCTACCTGATGCCGACGCTGCGCTGGGGCCAGCGCATGGGCGATGGCGCCACCGTGGACATGATGGTGGGTGCGCTCACCGATCCTTTCGATACCGTGCACATGGGCATTACCGCGGAGAATGTCGCCGAGAAATGGGGCATTTCGCGCGCGCAGCAGGATGAGTTCTCGGTGGAGAGCCACCGCCGCGCGATCAACGCCATCCAGAAAGGCTATTTCAAGGAACAGATCCTGCCGATCGAACTGAAGACGCGCAAAGGCGTGACCGTATTCGACACCGACGAGCACCCGCGCGCCGATGCCAGCATCGAGAGCATGGCCAGATTGCGGGCCGCATTCAAAAAAGACGGCACGGTCACGGCGGGCAACGCCTCCAGCATCAACGACGGGGCGGCGGCGGTGGTATTGATGGAAGCCGGCGCCGCGGCGAAGCAAGGCATCAAACCGATGGCCAGGCTGCTCGCCTACGGGCATTCCGGCGTTGATCCAAAATACATGGGCATCGGCCCCGTGCTCGCGGTGCAGACCGCGCTCGCGCGCGCCGGCCTCGCGGTTGCCGACATGGACGTGGTCGAATCGAACGAAGCGTTCGCCGCGCAGGCCTGCGCCGTGGCGCATGACCTCAAGTTCGATCCCGCAAAAACCAATCCCAACGGCGGCGCCGTCGCGCTGGGCCACCCGATCGGCGCCACCGGCGTGCTGCTCTCGGTCAAGGCGATCTATGAACTGCGGCGCAGCGGCGGCCGCTACGCCCTGGTCACCATGTGCATCGGCGGCGGCCAGGGGATCGCGGCAGTGTTCGAGCGCATTTGATCGGCTCCCCGGCGCGGCAGGTTCCGCCGCGCCCCGACGCCGGAGTCCCAGCAACTTTCAGCGCAATCGAATAGCGCGGCCCGAAAATCATGGCCGCAGCAATGGCGTAATCAATCTGCAACGTCCGTTCGATATCGTGTTGCGGGCTTGGCCAGTCTTGACCAAGCCCGATTCCCCAACAGATATGGAGTTCTGCAGATGCGTATGAAAGCGATTGTTTTGGCCGTGGCCGGCTGCTTTGCCCTGGCCGGGTGCGGCGGCGGAAGCAGCGGCACTGGCGTAACCCCCGCCAATCAACTGACCGGCACCCTCTCCGACACCGTCGTCAAGGGTGTCAGCTATACCGGCAGCAGCGGCATCAGCGGGTCCACCGGAGCCGAGGGCGAGTTCAAGTACGTCGCCGGCGATACCGTCAGCTTCAAGATCGGCAACGTCACCCTGGGCTCGGTCGACATGGGCAGCAACGCCCTTGGCAGCCAAGGCGGAAACCGCGTTGTCCGTCCGAAGGATCTGGCGGGCGTGACCGACGAAACAGATGTCAAGGCGCTCGCGATTGCACAAGTCATCCAGACAGCCGCCGCCGCATCCCCCACCGACACCAAAATCGACGTCAGCTACAACGCATCGAGATTCGCGTCAGTCGCCGCGACTTCCATCGACTCGCTGGACAAAGCGAAGACTGTTCTGGCCGGCGCGGGCCTCAGCCCAACCGAGTTGGGCAAGGTTGCGCAACACTTGCTTTCGGCTCCTGCAGAGGTGAAATCGGTTGAATTCACGCCAACCTCGATCACCGGCCTGGCCGCCGCCCAGCGCGCCGTCGCGTACACCAGCTCGACAGTCAAGGTAACGTATGGCGACAACACCACCAAGGAGTTTCCTCTCTCCTACGTAAACCTGTTCAACAACACCGACACGAACAAGACGGCGGACGGCTCGCCGGCGGCCGCGATCCGCGACAAGAACGGCAACATCCTCAAGGACGTCAATGGCAAACCCTATGTGCCGCAGACCCCTGACGCCAACTCGCTGATGAATATCGGCGGCACACCCTACCTGGTGACCCACTTCGAATATGTGAACAAGGACAGCGCGGGCAACGACGGTTACGGCAAACTGCCGATGACCATGACTTTGTCCAAACTCAGCCAGAGCGCAGTCGACGGCAAGTTCACGGTAGCCTCGATCAAACCGGTCGACTTTTCCAGCGTCGACGGGCTATGGATCCCGTGCGCCGGCGCCCGCTCCCCCTGGAACACCCACCTCGGCTCCGAGGAGTACGAACCGGACGCGCGCTGCGAAATCACCAGCACGCTGGCAAGCTGCACCGGCATGGAATATGCCAAGCGCATGACGGCTTTCCGCACCCTGTACGGCATCAGCGCGGCCTCGCCTTACCAGTCTGGCTTGGTGCCCGAGGTCACCGTTGCGACCGACGGCACGAGTTCGGTCAAGAAATGGCATACGGCGGGCCGGATATCCCGGGAAAAGCTGCAGTTCCTCGGCGATTCGCGCACCGCGATCCAGGGCGACGACGGCACCTACACTTCGTTGACCATGTTCGTCGCGGACAAGGCGGGCGACTTGTCAGCCGGCTCACTCTACGCCGCCAAGTGGAATCAGGTTTCCCCCGCCGGCACCGACGGCGGCAAGGCGACGCTCACCTGGATCAAGCTGGGCCACGCGAAGCATGACGACATCAAGAAGGCCGTGGATGCCGGCATCAAGTTCAGCGACCTGTTCGATGTGGACACCTCGGGAACCACGCCTGCGGGCTACAAGCGCATCAAGGCCGGCCATGAGGTGGCGACCGTCGAGGACTTGAAACTCAAGGCCGGCACTTACGGCACGACCGGCGTGGACATCGCAACCCTGGCCGCCTTCCTCGAAACCCGGCGCTACGCAGCGTATCTTGGCGCCACTGCGGAGTTCGAGAAATTCGAAGGCGTCGCCTACAACGCCAGGGACGGGAAGGCCTACGCCGCGATGACCCGGATGACCAACGGCATGGAAGACAAGTCCACCGATGCCACCAACGACATCCGCCTGAGGAAGAACTCCTCCGGCGCGGTATACGAATTGACGCTGAAGTCGAATCAAATCGACAGCGGCGGCAATGCGATCGACAGCGAATTCGTGCCGGTGGTGATGGAAGCGCTGGTGGTCGGCGAAGACATGACGGCCGATGCCGAGGGCAACAAGTCCAACCTGGACAAGATCGCGAGCCCGGACAATCTGTTCTTCTCCGAACGCATGCGCGTGCTGTTCATCGGCGAGGACAGCAGCAATCACGTCAACAACTATCTCTGGGCCTACCACCTGGATACGAAGAAGCTGGTGCGCATCCTGTCCCTGCCCATGGGAGCGGAATCGACCGGCCTGCAGGTGGTGGACAACATGAACGGCTTTGCCTACATCATGAGCAACTACCAGCATGCGGGCGACAAGAACAGCACGGCCCAGGCGACCTTCGACGGCATCATCGGGGGCATCAACCCCGACAAAGCGGAAGTAGGCTATCTGGCGGGCGTGCCTGCGATGCGTTAGACGCTGCGGTGTCGATCGGCGAGATAGAGATCGACCCCCTTAGGCCGCGGACACTACCAGCCGCGGCCTTTTTCTTTTGCCCAGGCCAACGCACCCGAGACCAGGAATCTGATGAGTATTTCGGGAACGAGGGCGGCGCGCCCGCGCGTTCAAATTGCGCCGGAGTTGCCCCGGCTTTAGGCTGAAGATCGCCGCTCTTGTCGCGGGGAAAAGACTGCTTCTGCGCTCTTGGATCTGCCCAAATACCTAGGCGCAGGCGGCGTGCACCGGGTTCGCGGGAAAATTCGCTTCGAGCAAAGCCGGCAGGGTGCGTCCGGCCAGAGCGGATGCGCCCGGGCTGCCGCCGATCAAGCGCTGCACCCACGACCGGGCGTGGCGATCGATCGCGTTGATTGCAAGACCCATGCCCTGCTCCGAGCTATGCGCAACCAGGGCATCCACTTCAAACGCCTGGTTACCGTTGGCGTTCAGCACGCGCAATCGAACCTGATCCCCGACCTCGACATCCACCGATCCCTTCAACTCGACCAATACCCCGTGCATGGAGATATCGATCAGCGCTGCTTCATACAGGCGCGGCAAACGAATCAAGACCGCTTTCGTGCGACAAGGAAACTCTGCGACCAGCCGGGCATCGTCATGCATAAAGTTCCGACTCCGAAAACCATGATGACGGCATGTTGCACCGGAATTCTTACAATCTCATGAATCAGGCGCGCACCTTGTGCCCACTCGCAGTCATGCGCCGCACATAAGCCAATCGCCGACCCGGGCCGCCACCCAGGCGGCATCGTCCAAGGGCAGATCGTGTCCTGCGCCAGGATGGATCGCCAGGGCGGCTTTCCAATGCGCCGCGAGATGTTGCGAGCAAACCGGATTCACCAGCGCGTCCTTTGCGCTGGCGAGGACCAGCAGGCGCGGCGCAGGCCTGCCCGCCGGGGCGCGATACCGCGCCGCGGCAATCAATTGGCGCAGGGCGTTGCGGCGCGAAACAGGACAGTCGCGCCGATAGGCGAGCCACCTGTCCAACAACTCTTGCCGCGCGTCAGCACGATTGCTGGTCAGGCGCAGCACCGCCCGCTCCTGACGCTCCGGGCTCCCCCCGACCAGTTCCAGCAAGGCGGGATAGGCCCCGGGCCGCAGGCGCCGGTAGAACGGGTCGACGCGGCGCAGGCTGGAATTGATCAGTACACAGCCGTTCAGTTCACCCGGGTGCAGCGCGCCCCAGGCCGCCGCCACCATCGCACCCATGGACAAGCCGAGCACATGATACGGCGGCACAATGCCGCGCGCGCCGAGTTCGCGCCGGCAGAACTCGGCCATGGCCTCGATGCTCAATGGGCTGGTCGACCGGTGCAGAGCGCCGTTCCCCGGCAGGTCCAGCGCGATGACTTGCGCACCTGGGAGTTGCGCCCGCAGCAGGGCCGGAAACTCGCCCCAGTGGCGCGTTTCGCGCATCAGGCCGCGCAGTAGAATCCAGGTCGTCATGCCCCTCCTCGGTACCAGCGTTCGACGGCCGCCTGCCGACGGCGCGCACGCTCGGCGCGGGCCGGCAGCCAGCTGCGATGCGCACCGGCAGCGTGGACCAGAAAATCCATCCACAGCAGATGACTGCGCAGCACCCGCTGCAGACGATGAACCGGCATCGGATTGAAGATTCCCAAGCGCGAAAAAAGCTGCCGCGGGCTTTTCTTGATCCACAGCCAGGATCCCATTTCCAGGGTGAGCGGCAGGAACACACGCTGCTCGTGCCGCAGCGATCGCAAGTACAGGTGGTCCCAGAGGTCGCCATGCGCCAGGTATTGCCGGCATTGGGGCTCGAACAGATAGTTGTGATGCGGGTAGGTCTGGTCGAACAGGCCATGCAGGGCATCGACCTCCGCCAAGTGGCGGATGGGCTCGGCGGTGTGCGCATAGGGAAACCAGATGCGGTCTCGCAGGCCAAATCCGGAGTGGCAATCCAGAGCCAGACTGAACTCCCGGCCGATCAGCTCTTCCTCGACCACGCTGCAAACCGCACGGCTCTCCGTTTCCATGCAGGCGTTCGCCGCGCCGCGATACCAGGGTAGCCGCGCGCTGAAGCGCTGACCGCCGTACATGAATGGAACCTTGTGTGAAGATTCCACCGGTGCATTGCGCATCAAATCGACGCCACGCGGATTGCTGCGCATGCCCTGCCACATGCCCCCCGGATTAACCAGAGGCATGAATACCAGGCGCACCGACGCCAACTGCCGCTGCAGCAGCCGATCCCAGCGCAGACGCCGCAGCAGGCTGTGCAGAAACGACAGCAGCACCTGGGTGCCGATGCGTTCGAGGCCGTGTATGCCGGCGAAGAAACCGACTCCGGGGACGTCAGGACTGGGATTGCCCAGGCCCAGCGCATAGACCGGAAAACGACGCCCGTCTGTCGCAACCACGCAGACCTCACGCACCTGCAGATGGGGCACACCTTCCCGGATAATGCGCTCGAGCTTGAGCAGTTCTGGAAAATCGGCGTCGGCGGGAAGTGACATAGAACCCGAAAACTAATGCGGGCATCGGCGCGACCGCCGTGAATCGCTTTCCACGCGAGCCTAGAACGCCAGGACCGTCAGCGCGACACCCGCTCCAATGGCGGCGCCTGCGAGGACGTCGCTGGGATAGTGCAAGCCCAAGACGACACGCGACAGCGCGACCAGCAGCGTAAATGGCACCAGAACGCCGACAAGCGCCGGAAAATCGGCGACCGCGACCAGCGTAAACGCAACCGCGTGCAGGGTGTGGCCCGAGGGAAAGCTGTAGGCATCGAGCGGAGCTATCCCGGCGCGTACGTCGCCCAATGCCAGATAGGGTCGCGGCCGCGTGGTGCGCGACTTGATCGGTTTGTAGATCACGAGACAGAGTATTCCCGCGGCGAGCATGCGCAGCGTCATGTCCAGCCCCGCTCTGCCCTGAGTAACGACGGCTGCGAGCATCAGCGAATACCAGAACACCCCGTCGCCCAGCCGGCTCACCAGCCGCAGCAATGCCCTCACGGGGGCAACACCGACGCTGGCGTTCAGGCGGCGCGTCCAGCGCCGGTCCCATTCGAGCAGCGATTCGATGGAGACGGCGCGTAAGTGCATGGGGCTTGCCGCTAGTCCGCTGCGGCTGCCGCCGGCGCGCAAACCGGCTTCGCGCGTGCACTTGTCCCGGCGAATTTCACCAGGGACTGCTCCAGGCCGTCAAATGCCTTGCTCCAGCTCAGGCTTTCGGCGGTTTGCCTCGCCTGCAGGCGCAGCATGCGCAATTCCGGCGTGGCAGCGGCAAGTCGCAGCGTGTGTTCGCGGAAGGCGATTTCATCGCCGCACGCCGCCGCCAGGCCGTTGTGCCCGTGGACGATGTGCTCGCGGGCCGCGGCGTAATCGAACGCGACGACCGCCAGGCCGCTCGCCAGCGCCTCCATCGTGACGTTGCCGAAGGTTTCGCTCAGGCTGGGAAACACGAAAAGATCCGCTGACGCGTAATACGCGGCAAGATCTTCGCCCGTGCGCATCCCGGCAAAAAGAAAATCCGGATTCTCGGCGCGCAGACTCTGGCCCATGGGCCCGTCCCCGACAACGACAACGCGCAGATCCGGCCGCGCCCAGCGCGCCGCACGAACAGCCTCCACGAATAGCCGCAGGTTCTTTTCCGCGGCAAGACGGCCGACATACAGCGCGACCGGGGTATCGTCTTCGCAATGCCAGGCGCGGCGCAGCCGGGCGCTGCGCTTGTTCGGATGGAACAGTTGGGTATCGATCCCGCGCCCGACTATCGTCAGCCCGTTGAATCCGAGGGCATGCAGGCGATCGCGCATTTCGCGCGTGGGAACAAAGGTGCAGTCGGTGCGGTTGTGCAGCGCACGCAGGTAGCCGGCGACTACACCGGAGATCCAGCCGAAGCCGTAGTGGCGGCTGTAGTCATGGAAATTGGTGTGAAAGTCCGAGACCAGCGGAATTCGGAGCTTGCGCGCCGCCACAAGCGCCGCCCAGCCGAGCGGACCTTCCGTGACCAGATGCACCACATCGGGCCGTCGCTCGCGCCAAGCAGCGATCAACCGTCCCGTCGTGGCAAAGCCGAGCTGGAGTTCCGGATATTTCGGGATCGGGAAACCTATGGTGAGCCGTTCGCCGAATCCATCCGGTCTCGCCGGCGGCGAGCGGCGCCCGTCGGCAGCCTGCCGCGGCCGGATCAACTCGATCTCATGCCCGCGCGCGAGCAGTTCCTCGACCATCAGGCCCACCGTGCGCGCGACACCGTTGATTTCAGGAGGGTAGGTTTCCGTTACGACCGCGATGCGGAGCGCTTTCTTGGGGAGGCGAGGGCTTACCGTTGGCTGCACAGGGCCCAAGTATGCAGGCGCAGGATGACAGCTGAATTACGGATCTTTGAATCTTTGATTACAGCGTCTTAGCCGGCCAGGACTACGATCCAGATGACGATCGTGCAGAGCAGGCTCAGCATGACGGCCGCGCTGCCGATGTCCTTCGCCACCCTGGCGAGTTCGTGATTGTCCAGCGAAATCCGATCGACCGCGGCCTCGATCGCCGAATTGAGCAGTTCGACGATCAAGACGAGAAAAACGCTGGCCAGAAGAAGGGCGCGTCCGTTCGCCGCGACCGGCACGAACAGCGCCACGGGGATCAACACTGCCGCGAGCGCGATTTCCTGACGAAACGCATCCTCGAGACGGTACGCGGCGCGCAGCCCGCTGACGGAATAGCCGCAGGCATTGATCAGGCGGCGCAGTCCGGTCTTTCCTTTGTACGGATTCGGCATGGATTTGGAGGCCTCTCGTTCTGCCCGTTTGCACTCCCTGCTGGGCGATGAATCCAAGCATGCGTAACAAATATTTCACCGCAATGTCACACGACGGCACTCGGCACCGGGCAGATCGGGGCTGCGCGCAAATCGCTGGTTGCTATCGCTGCTTAGATGAGTGAAGCGTTCGCGGTCTGGCGCAGGTCTTGGTCGTCCGGCATCCGAACCTCAGTTTCGCCGTCGACCAGCACCGTCTTGCCTGCATCCCTGGAGGTGGTCATTTCGCGCAACAGATAGGCTGCAACGTCGGCACGCGATATTTTTCTTGCCCTTACACCGGTCAGATCAGTGCTGACGCGGTAACGCCCGCTACCCGGTCGATTGCTCAGGAAACCCGGGCGAACCAGTGTCCAGGCGGCATCCGAGGCGCGAACCAGCGTTTCCTGCCGGTCTTTGTCCGCGTAGATCGAACCGAGCAACATGGGCTGGATGATTCGGTCATACAGCTCACCGCCGTGACCACGACTATCCCCCGCGCCAATGCCGGTTACGCAAACGAGCCGGTGCACACGTGCATGGCGCATAGCGGCGAGAACAACAGATGTTCCCTTGGAAAACACCGCGACGGGCGCGCGCGTCGGACGGATGCCGACGGTGATGCAAACCGCATCCTGCCCTTCTACCGCTTCAGCCGCCGCATCGGGATCGACAATACTGCCGCCGACCAAGCGCAGATTTCCGCGAAGCACACCGGTACTTAATGGATCGTGCACCAGTCCGGTCACATGATGTCCGTCCGCCAGCGCCTGCTCCGCCAGATGCCGCCCGACACCCCGCGCGGCGCCGATGATTAGAATTTTCATACATACAAATATTAACCGCGGACAATGACAATTTCATGACATCTGTATGACAACGCGCGGCACCCGTGGAGAGTGCAACGCGCCGCCTAAAGCTACATCGATTCATAATGTTGGAGCGTGGAGTTCGGACACGTTCTTGGTCAACTCCTCGACGCGCTTCTGCCGGCCGTCGTTTGGCATGATTCAACGCATCACAAAAAACAATGGCAGGGCGGTTGGCGCTTATCACGGGCGCGCAATATAATCCTGCCACCAGCAAGCTCAATCGCAGTTATCGTTCCACTCAGGCTGATAGCGCGCAACCGCAGGCCACCGAGCAGCCTTAGCGCACAAGTCAATTCCCGGAAATATCCGTATGTCGCAGCTCTACGATAGCCCTGATCAAGAAGCGCTTCACCTGAAGGCAATGAAATCGCTCGCGGCCGAAACCGGGCAAGAGCTTGCCCTGGTGAGGCAGGTCTACGAGGCCGAACCCGCCCGACTCCAAACCGGAGCACATCTCACGGAATTTGTGTTGCTGTTTTCCTGCCGGCGCACGCGGGAAATTCTGCGCAGGCCCGCGAAGCTGCGTCGATCACAGGCAGTCACCGCATGAAGAAAGCGGGGCTCCGATAGCCTTCGACTGCACCGCCTGCGGCGCGTGCTGCGCCTATTCCGAATCCTGGCCGGCATTCATCGGCGAGGGCGACGGCGAGGACATACCGGACGATCTGATCGATTTCGACAATGAGCGCATGCGATGCTACGGCGATCGCTGTTCGGCTCTGGTGGGCGAAATCGGAAGCCAGGCCAAATGCAGCGTTTATGCAAATCGACCCCTGGTGTGCCGCGAGTTTCAGTCGGGCTCGGACGACTGCATCATGGTTCGGCTCCGATTCGATCTGCCCGCAGCGTAAGCTTCGGACGCCGACCACTTTGCATTTTTTTTGCCGCACCGTCGTCGGCTGGTACGATGACACCTAAATTGCGAAACAATCCGGCGAGCAACCTGCATGCTTAACGCACCTAACTTGTGGGAGCGAGGTCGGCAAGCTTCGTAATTAATGTGTCGTCGCGCTAGTCCCTTGCGGCAAGCGTGAAGTGAAATGTCGCACCGCTACCCGGCGCGCTGCTCGCCCAGATGCGGCCGCCATGCCGATTGACGATACGCTGCACAATTGCGAGCCCCACCCCGGTACCTTCGAATTCACGGCTGCTGTGAAAGCGCTGGAACACGCCGAATAACTTGTCGGCCCGGCTGGCGTCAAAGCCGGCGCCGTTGTCGCGCACGTAATAGACCGTTTCCCCTTGCGTGCCCGCCATGGCTCCCACTTCGACGCAGGGCATTGCGATCTTTGCGCTGTATTTGAGCGCGTTCGAAATCAAGTTGACATATACCTGCCGGAGCAAAGCCGGATCTGCCCAACATTCTGGCATAACCAACACCTGAATGTCCGCTCTGGCCGCCTCAGGAAACTGAGCGTCCTCCAGCAGTTCGGAAACCAGTTGTTTCGGGTCGACTGCGCGGCGCGACAGCGGCGCGCGCGCCGCTTTCGAGAAACTCAGCAGATCGTCGATCATCCGCGACATCAGGCGAACATTGCTGTCTATTCGGTCCAGATACACAAACCTGGTCTCGCAACCCGGGTTGCCTGCACACTCTTCCGCCATGCGCCGCGAGAATCCCCCCAGCGTGCGCAAGGGCGCGCGCAGATCATGCGAAATGGTGTAGGAAAACGCCTCCAGTTCGCGCAGCGCCGCATCGAGTTCCACCGTACGCTCGCTCACCCGCCGCTCCAATTCCCGATTGAGGCGGTGGATCTCGACCTCGGCCCGCTTTCCGGCGGTGATGTCCCGCACGACGCCCATCAGCCGCCCGGGGTCCGTCCCGGGTACGCGCACATACTTTCCGCGCACCGCGAGCCACAGCTTCGATCCGTCACTGCGGGTTACATGGAGATCGCAGCGATACATGGTCCTGTTGCGTATGGCCTGATCGCGTGCACGCAGAAGCTGATCCCTGTCCTCCGGGCTAACCAAGGTCAACAGGTCCGGATAAGCAGTCTGCCCTGGCGGCAACGGTCCGAGCAGCCGCTCCACGCCTGCGCCCCAATGCAGGGTATCGTTGGCCAAATCGCGGTCCCAAGGCACGACACGGCCGGCATCCATGGCCAGGCGCGTGCGCTCCTCTCCTTCCTCGAGTCGCCGGATCTTGTCGCAGATGTCACGCCCCATGGCGTTCATCGCGGCTGCAAGGCGCGCTATTTCGTCATTGCCGGTTTCATCCAAGCGCAGCTCAAACCGGCCGCGCGACATTTTCTCGCTGGCGTCGGTCAGTTGCCCCAAGCGGCGCGTCACGCGGTAGGCGAGCCAGGCATTGAGGACGCCGATTGCCAGCATGCCGAACGCCAGAGTCAGAAAATCCTGCTTCTGCAGTTCATCGCGGGATGCGGCCAGCTTGGTGGTGGAAAGGCCCAGATTGAGAGTGCCATATTTCTTGCCACCGGCTTCCATGAGCAAAAAAGTATGAAAAATACCGCGCTCGTCGATTACCTGTCTCAGAGCGTGGGGCAGCGCGAGTTCCCCGTCCGACCCGGCGGAGGCGACCAAAACGTCGCTCGCATCGCGCAGCACCAGATACTCGATGTCCTCACCTCTGCGCGTGTCGCGCAAGCGCTCGGCCAGCGCGCCATAGTCGCGGTGGAGCAACAGCGGTGTAAACGCAGCATTGAGCAGCGGCTTGAGGGTTTCGACGCGCAGCAGGAACTGCTCGGAGAGCGGTCGCTCCACCAAGCGCGCATTATGCGCGAGCAGCGCGGCGAACAACAAGACTTGCACCGCAAGGCTGCCGAGCAACATGCGCGAGCCTAGCGAGCGCGGCAGAAACCTGCCCCATGCACTGACGGCGTCACAGACACGCGGCAAACCGCGCCGACGACGCGCCGCAGGAAGAATCTGATTGGTCGCTATTGCCACCGATGACTCAATTGGCTTTGCGGCCTCTGCCGCGGGAAAGTAAACGAGGACTTCGGAGCGAACGCGAGTGGAATATCCGTGCCCTCGCCAAAACCGCGAGACAAGCGGATTGCGTTCACAATGAATGCGAGCTTACACAACGGAAGTTTCAGTTGCATGACAAACCCGGCGACGCAGACGCTTCGCGGCCGATCGGTGCGAGCGGAATAGCCTCTTTCCAGACCGGGAGCGAATACATTGAACTACCGGCCGCAGTCGACGCGCTGACAGCGCACGTCAACCCTATCCGCCATCTAGCCCGTGCTTGCGGCGCTCTCGTCAGCAGCGTTGGCGGACAGCGGCAGGGCGATCGCCCCGGCGTGATTCTTGCGGTGCAAATCGGACCAGGCAACAAAATCTTCCGCCGACAGGGGCTTGGCAAACCAATAGCCCTGCCCTTCGGGGCAGCCCATGAGTTCGAGCACCGCATTTTCCGATGCGGTCTCAATGCCCTCGGCGATGATATCGAGCGAAAGACTCTTGGCCAGCGCTACGATAGCGCGGGCGATCGATTCGTTGACCGGCATACACTGGATTTCACGCACAAAAGACTGATCAATTTTCAGACGGTCGATCGGGAAGCGACGCAGATAGCTCAGGCTCGAAAAACCCGTGCCAAAATCGTCGATAGCCAAGCTGACACCGAGAGACTTGATCTCGTCCAGCGTTCGCAACACATCATCGACGTTCCGCATCAGCGCGCTCTCGGTCAATTCGAGTTCGACCAACCGCGGATCGACCTCATATTCGGCGAGCCGAGCCTTGAGAAACTCGGGAAAGCTGCGCCGGTGAAGCTGCAGCGCCGAAATATTCACCGACATGCGCAACGGCGGCATACCCTGCGCCTGCCAGGACTTCAACTGACGCAATGCCTGGCGCAGAACCCATTCACCTAGCGGCACGATCAGGCCGCTTTCCTCCGCGATGGGAATGAACTGCCCTGGCGGAATCAGGCCGCGCCGCGGATGGCGCCAGCGCACCAGAGCCTCTACACCGAGGATTCTGCGGCTCGCAAGCTCGACCTGGGGCTGGAAATACAGCACCAGCTCGTCGCTTTCGATGGCCTGGCGCAGTTCGTTTTCAATCGACATGCTTGCCGGGTTGTACATCGTCGTGGCCGGTGAATACCTGCGGTAGCCATTGCGACCGCCCGCCTTGGCGTCGTACATCGCGGCGTCCGCCATGCCCAGCAGCGCAGTGACATGGGTATCGTCTCTTGGATAGATCACGCTGCCGACGCTGACTGTGATGATCAGGGAGTGGCCGAGCAACTCAATGGACTCGCGCATCGATTGCACCAGGCGCTGCGCCACCACATCCACATCGGCGGGATCG